>DATBKA010000598.1:0-5400 GCA_036556105.1 Ilumatobacteraceae bacterium
CGCACTCCGGCACAGCGGCGGAATCGACTCGTTCTTCTCTGACACGCTGCCGCACTACGTAGAGCTCACCGCCGAGCTGGCCGAAGCGCGCATTCGCTCACTCGTCGAGCAGCAACGGTTCTTCGAAACGCACTGGCTCGCTCGCGAGGGCTTGATCGCGCTCGATCGATTCTCGGCCATGTTCGGTGTGTTCGGCCTCGCCGAGGCGGTCAACCTGCTGATCGCCTACCAAGGCGGCAGCGAGCGGTACGGCCACGACCCCGACGCCGATGTACTCTCCTATCGGATCACCGAACGCGTCGCCGAGTTGGTCGCCGGCCGGCCGATGCCGTACTGCGAAGGTGGCGGCGGTCGCTGCTACCTGCATGCCCAGAGCGGGATCGACGTGGACAGCGATGTCACTGCCGGAACTCGGATCCCGGTCGGCGATGAGCCGCCGATGCTCGAGCACATCACGACGTGTGCACCGCACCATCGCCTCTTCGCCGCTGGGATCAGCGACGTGTTCCACGTCGATGGGACGGCAGTGCGCAACCCGGACGCGATGGTCGACATCATCCGTGGCGCGTTTGCATCAGGGATGCGCGATTTCACGTTCAACCTCGACTCCAACGAGTTCATCCGCATCACCGGCTACCTCGTCCGCAAGAGCGACCTCGTCGACATCGACACCCACGGAGCACGCCACAGCAGCGACTATCTGGCCGCCGGATCGGAGGCCAGCTTCCACCTCACCCAGCGCGCCGTGAAACGGATCGGATGCCATGAGCTCGCCCCTCGGCCTGATCACTGACACCATCACGTTCTCCAACGTGGACGGCCCGGGCAACCGGTTCGTCGTCTTCCTGCAGGGCTGCAACTTCGATTGCATCGCCTGCCATAACCCCTACACGATCAACCTCTGCAACCATTGCGGTGACTGCGTCGCGGCCTGCCCGTCGGGAGCACTCGACTTCGCCGCGACCGGGCAGGTGCTCTGGACCAGCGAGCTGTGCCGCGGCAGCGATGCTTGCATCGCGAGTTGTCAGTGGGGGTCGACGCCCAAGGCTCGACGCACGTCGATCGAGGCACTGCTCGATGACATCCGCCGCGCCGCTCCGTTCATCTCTGGCGTCACCGTGTCGGGCGGGGAAGCGACGCAGCAGGCCGACTTCCTCCGCGCTCTGTTCACGGCCGTCAAGGCGGATCCCATCCTCGCCGGCCTGACGTGCTTCGTCGATTCCAACGGCGCTGCCGATCGCAGCACGTGGACGTCGTTGCTGCTGGTCATGGATGGGGCGATGATCGACCTGAAGTGCCTCGATCCCGACATCCACCGCACCATCACCGGCCATCACAACGATCAGGTGCTCGACTCGATCCGCTACCTCGATGCGGTCGACCGTTTGTACGAGGTGCGGCTGCTGCTGATGCCCGGGATCAACGACGATCCTGCGCTGCTCGGCACGACCGCGGCGTGGCTGGCCGACATCGATCCACAGATGCGCGTCAAGCTGATCGGATTCCGCCGCCACGGCGTTCGTCCGGAAGGTGCTCGCCTCGCCGAGCCGACCGCCGAGCAGATGGAGTCGTATCGCGCCATCTTCGCCGAGCGCGCCCTGTTCGACCTCTGTGTGATCTGACCCGAAGACGCACGTTCCTCACGACACCGGAGGGTTCGTGACGGGCTAGGCGAGTGAGACCAGTTCGAGCCAGTCGTTGCTGAAGTAGTCGAGCTGCCCGTCGGGCATCAGCAGCACCTTCGTGGGCTGCAACTGCTCGACGAACTCGGTGTCGTGGCTGACGAAGACGATCGTGCCCTTCCAGCTGTTCAAGGCATCGGTGACGGATTGCCGGCTCGGCGGGTCGAGGTTGTTGGTCGGCTCGTCGAGCAGCAACAGGTTGTTGCGCCCGACCATCAGCATCGCCAGCGCCAGCTTCGTCTTCTCTCCACCGGAGAGGGTGCCGCTGTCCTGGAACACCTTCTCGCCACTGAGACCCATCATCCCGAGCAGACCGCGCAGTTGCGTCTCGGTGAGCACGATGTGGTTGGGCACGGCAGAGCGGATGTTTTCGAGCAGGGAGAGGTCGCCCTGGAGGTTGTCGTGCTCCTGCGCGTAGTAGCCGACGTTGACGTTGTGGCCGAACGTGACCACACCCGAGTTGGCAGCGGTCTCACCGGCGAGGATGCGCAGCAGGCTCGTCTTGCCGGCGCCGTTGAGCCCGAGGACGAGCAAGCGGTCGCGGCGGCCGACATCGAAGGAGACGTCCTCGAAGACCGGCGGGCCCCCGTAGGCCTTCGCCAGGCCGTTGGCGGTGATCACCGTGACGCCGCTGGCCGGCGGCTCCGGAAACTTGACGCGCAACGTGCGGTCGCCCTTGCCGACTTCGACCATCTGCGCCTCGATGCGCTGAATCTGCTTCTCCTTGCTGTGCGCCATCGCCGCTTTCGTTGCCTTGGCACCGAATCGATCGACGATCGTCTGCAACCTGGCGATCTCCTTGGCCTGCAGCGCGGCTTTCTTGGCCAGTCGCTCCTCATCGCGAGCGCGAGCGGCGCGGTACTGGCTGTACGTGCCCTTGTACTCGACGAGATGACCGACGGCATCTTCGAACGGGCGGTCGAGGTGCAAGACGCGAGTGATCGCTTCGTCGAGCAGATCGAGGTCGTGACTGATCACGAGCAGCGCGCCGCGGTAGGCGCGCAAGAACTGCAGCAGCCACGACTTGGCGTCGATGTCGAGGTGGTTGGTCGGCTCGTCGAGCAGCAACACATCGGAGCCGGCGAACAGGATGCGCGACAGCTCGACGCGCCGCCGCTCACCGCCGGACAGGACACCGATCGGCAGCTCCAGCCGGTCGCCCTGCAGGCCGAGCCCGGCCGCGATCGAGCGGGCCTCGCTCTCGGCCGCGTAGCCGCCGGACGAGGCGAACTGGTCGTGGGCGCGGCTGTAGCGAGTGACGTTGCGCTCGCTGGCGTCTTCTTCCATCGTCAGACGCAGCTTCTCGAGGCGGACGAGCTCCTCGTCGATGCCGCGCCCGGAGAGGACATGCGTGATCTCCGTCCGCCCATCGAGCAACCCGGCAATGCGCGGGTCCTGGGGCAGGTAGCCGAAACCACCCTTGCGGACGATGCGCCCTCCCGTCGGTTCGAGCGCGCCGCCGAGCACACGGAAGAGGGTGGTCTTGCCGGCTCCGTTGCGACCGACGAGGCCGACCTTGTCGCGAGGCATGACAGTGAACGACGCACCGTCAATCAGCTGACGGCCGCCGATCTCCACCGAGAGCCCTTGGACCTGCAACACGGTTGACAATCGTGGCCCGTCAACGCCACGTCCACAACGCCATTAGCTTCTACGATGCACAAATGAGCTCCGGGGCCGTCGCCAACCTGCGCACGGATCTCGGCCGTCGCGCCGCGCCGCTCGCCGGCGGCGCGGCGATGCTGGCGGCGGGGGCGTTCGTCGCCGCACGTGATCCAGCCGCCCCCGGTTCACCGTTCCCGACCTGCGCATTTCGCCAGGCGACGGGACTGTGGTGCCCTGGCTGCGGGTTGACCCGCGGCTTTCACGAGCTGGCCCACGGCCACCTCGGCGCCGCCCTCAGCTACAACGTGTTCACTCCAGTGGCGGCCGTGGCCATCGTGTTCGCCTGGGTCGGCTGGTTGCGCTTCTCGTGGCGCTTGCCGGCCTTCGACCTGCCTGCCCGCTTCGGCCGGACGGCCGCATTCGTCGTTCCTGCAGTGCTGATCCTCTACGCCGTGTTGCGCAACATCCCGGCTGCGCCGCTGCGATCACTCGCTCCCTGACGACCCCCGACGACTACCACGCATACGCCTCCGGAGCGGTACCGCCCGGCCCGGGGAAGATCGCCTCGATCGCGTCGAGGGTGCGTTGCTCGAGAGTCAGTTCGAGAGCGCGCAACGAGGCGCCGTCGAGCTGTTCCATCGTCCGCGGGCCGACGATCGGTGCGGTCACGCCGTCACGGCTCAACAGCCAGGCCAGGGCAACGGCGGCCGGCTGCTCGCCGAGATCGGCGCACAGCTTCTCCCACTTCTCGAGCTGCGGACGGGCCTTGTCGATCCGCTTCTGAGCCAGTGGCGATCGGCGCCGGTCGGCAGCCTCGTCGTTCAGCACCCCACCAAGTACGCCACCCGCCAGCGGGCTCCACGGGATCATGCCGACGCCGTAGTCGATGCACGCCGGCAGCACCTCCAGCTCAACGGTTCTGACGAGCAGGTTGTAGTGGCTCTGTTCGCTGACCAGACCGAGCGAGCCGCGGGCCTTGGCCTGTTCGTTGGCCTTGGCGATGTGCCACCCGGCGAAGTTGCTGCTGCCGACGTAGACGATCTTGCCTTGCTGCACCAAGACATCCATCGCCTGCCAGATCTCGTCCCACGGCGCAGTGCGGTCGATGTGGTGCATCTGGTACAGGTCGATGTGGTCGGTCTGCATCCGGCGCAGGCTGGCGTCACAGGCGTCGCGGGTGTGCCGCGCCGAGAGGCGGCCGTCGTTGGGCCACTCCGACATCGCCCCGTACAGCTTCGTCGCCAGCACGACCTTCTCCCGCCGCCCGCCACCCTGTGCAAACCAGCGGCCGATGATCTCCTCGGTGGTACCCGCACCGACTGCGCCGCCGTAGCGATTGGCCGTGTCGAAGAAGTTGATGCCCAGCTCCAGGGCGCGATCCATGATCGCGCGTGCTTCCGGCTCGGGCGTGTTCGGCCCGAAGTTCATGGTGCCCAGGCACAGCTCGCTGACTTGCAGGGCAGTTCGGCCGAGTCGTCGATAGCGCATGCCCAATGTTCGCGCCGTCAGTCGCGGCGCGCCCAGCGGCGCAGTTCGACCCGGACGGCGTCGGACCCGGGGACGGCACTACCGAACAACTCGTGCACCTGCACAGCCGCGACCGCCAGCCGTGTTGGACTGGTCCGGGCGGCGCCGGCCACGTCGTCGTGCTCACGTAGGAACTCGGCGGCAGCTCGCACTGCCGCATGCCGCGCCGTGGCGGCTGGATCCTCGTGCTCGAACTCCCAGTGTCTGGACCGTTCGGCGATCAGCGGCTTGTCGTCGGGATCGACTCCCGCCGCGGCGAACACTCGACAGTCGTAGGTCCGGCAGGTGCGCGGCCGATGCGCGTAGATCGAGCAGCGATCGTCGACCAGCATCGGGCAATGGCCACGATCGTCGTAGCCGAGCACGACGTGCCCTCGCGGCAGACCCGGCGCCGGGAACAAGAGCTCCGCCGGAACGTGAACGAGCGTGTCGAGCTCATCCGGCGCGATGTGCACGAACTGCGACGAGCGACAGCACGCCGTGCACGTGCCGCATGGGACGTCGGCGGGATGCTCGTCGCGCAGCGCGCCGAGCATGTGCCCGATCCATACCGAGAACCCTCCAGCGGGCAGCGAGGCCTCGCTCA
>DATBKA010000599.1:0-3322 GCA_036556105.1 Ilumatobacteraceae bacterium
TCATCGACGAACGCCAGCTCAGGTCGATCGGCGGCGAGACGCATGATCGTCTTGACCATGTTGTTGCCGTGGCTGCTGCACACCCAGGAGGTGCGCACGACGAGTGCCGCTGCCCCCAACACCAACGCTTCGCGCTCCCCCGCCAGCTTGGATGCGCCGTACACGCTGCGCGGCGCCGGTTCATCCCATTCGTGGTACGGGCGGTCGAGCGTTCCGTCGAAGACGTAGTCGGTACTGATCTGCACGAGACGGGCACCGACCTGGGCGCATCCCTCGGCGAGCCAGCGCGCGGCGAGAGCGTTGAGGGCGAACGCCTTGGAAGGGTCGCTCTCACACGCGTCGACCGCAGTCCAGGCCGCGCAGTTGACGACGACGTCGGGCTGCAGCATCGTGATCGCGGCCAGCACCGCGTCTCGGTCGCCGACGTCGAGCCGATCGCGGTCGGCGCTGATCACGCCGTCGCCGGCAGCCATGCACGTCTGCACCATGTCGGTACCAAGCTGACCCGCCGCGCCCGTGATCAGCACCCGCATCTAGAACGAAGCCCTGGCCTTCAACGGTTCCCACCAGTCACGGTGGTCGCGGTACCACTCGACCGTTGCGGCCAAGCCGTCGGTGAGGTTGTGCTCAGGCTTCCACCCGAGACCACTGACCTTGTCGTGGGTGATCGAGTAGCGGCGATCGTGCCCGAGCCGATCGGCCACCGGCTCGATGAAGCTCTCGTCGCGCCCCGTGAGCTCCAGCAACCGATGGGTGAGCTCGCGGTTGGTGATCTCGTTGCCGGCGCCGATGTTGTAGATCTCGCCGATCGCCCCGGACCGCAGCACGAGATCGGCGGCCGTGTTGTGGTCGTGCACGTGGATCCAGTCGCGGATGTTGCCACCGTCGCCGTACAGCGGCACCGTCTTGCCGTCGAGCAGATTGGTGGTGAACAGCGGGATGACCTTCTCCGGGAACTGGTACGGCCCGAAGTTGTTGCAGCACCGTGTGACCAGGACCGGCAGGCCGTGCGTCGTGTAGTAGCTCAAGGCGATGAGGTCGCTCCCGGCCTTCGCCGCCGAGTACGGCGATCGTGGTGTGAGCACGTCGGTCTCGCTGAACGATCCCGACTCGATCGAGCCGTAGACCTCGTCGGTCGAGATGTGCAGGAACCGTTCGATGCCGACCCGGCGGGCCACGTCGCAGAGCACGTTGGTGCCGAAGCAGTTCGTGCGGACGAACGAGTAGCCGTCCTTGATCGAACGATCGACGTGGGTCTCGGCAGCGAAGTGGACAACGGCGTCGTGGCCCTGCATCGCCGCCAGCACGTCGTCCTCGTCGCAGATGTCGGCATGCACGAACTTGAACCGTCGATCATCGAGCACATCGCGGATGCTGTTGAGGTTGCCGGCGTAGGTGAGGGCGTCGTAGACGGTCACTTCGTCGTCACTGTTGGCTTGCAGCCAACGCACGTAGTTGGAGCCGATGAACCCGGCCGCACCCGTCACGAACAGCTTCATGTCACCCTCGCATCGGGAAGTACGGCCGGCGGCCCGGCGGAAGGTCGGCGCGGCGCGGATTGTTCTGATCGCGGCTCGACAGGATCGGATCGGTGACGCCCCAGTCGGCGCCGACCGCGGGGTCGTTCCACATCACCCCGAGCTCGTCAGCGGGGTTGTAGTAGCCGTCGACGAGATAGGTGATGACCATGTCGGTGAGCGCAGCAAAGCCGTGCGCAACGCCGGGTGGGATGAACACACCCATGTGGTTGTCGCCGGACAGGTCGAGCTCGAGGGTGGCTCCATCGGTCGGCCCACCCTCGCGCAGGTCGTGCAGGACGACGCGCGCCTGGCCGACCGGCACGTACCAGTAGTCGGCCTGATGGAGGTGATAGTGCAAGCCGACGACCGCGCCGGCCTGACGGTTGGCGCGATTGCCCTGAACCATCTCCCGTCCGTTCGGGAACCACTCGCGGCGATATGTCTCGATGAAGAGGCCGCGCTGGTCGCCGTGAATCGACGGTTCGACGATCCAGACGCCATCGATCTTGTCGCTTGCTGTCACGTTCGGCATCAGGCGGCCGACCTACTCGACATCGATCTGGCAGTGGTCGCCGACCATCAACCGCAGCGCGCGCGGACGGACCCTCGATCGACTGACGACTGCCTCTCTGCCGATGAGGCTGTCTTCGAGACGCTGGATGTCGATAACCTTGCTGCGCTCCATCACGACAGAGTGCTCGACTTCACTGTTGCTGATCTCACATCCCTCGCCGATCGCCGAGAAGGGCCCGACGAAGCTGTCGGTGATCCGCGCATTGGCGCCGATCACCAGTGGGCCGCGCAGGGTCGAGTTCGTGATGGTCGCTCCGGCCTCGACCACCACTCGGCCATCGACGCTCGATGCATCGTCGACCTTGCCATCGATGCGCGGTTCGATCTTCTCGAGCAGCAGCCGGTTCGCTTCGAGCAGCGGTGTCAGCTTGCCGGTGTCGATCCACCACCCGGTTAGCAGCTCGCAGCGCACGCGCTTGCCTTGATCGACGAGCCATTGAATGGCGTCGGTGATCTCCAATTCGCCTCGGGCGGACGGAGCGATGGAGCGCACCGCTTCGTTGATGCCACGGTCGAACAGGTACACGCCGACGAGGGCCAGATCGGTCGGTGGATCAACCGGCTTCTCGACGAGGTGGAGGACGTTGCCGCGCTCGTCGAGCTCGGCGATCCCGAACCGCTGTGGATCGGGAACCTTCTTGAGGAGGATCTGCGCGCTTGGCGCGTCGGGCCCGGAACGTGCCGACTCGAAGGCGTGAACGAACGCGGCGAGGTCCTGTTCCAGCAAGTTGTCGCCGAGGTACATGACAAAGTCGTCGTCGCCGAGAAAGTCGGCGGCGATCAGCACGCAGTGCGCCAGACCGAGTGGAGCGTCCTGAGGGATGAACGTGAACGTCGCGCCGAACTGCTGTCCGTCGCCCAGTGCCGACATCACCTCGGCCCGCGTGTCGCCAACGATGATCCCGATCTCGGTGATGCCCGCGGCGACCATCGCCTCGATCCCGTAGAACAGGATCGGCTTGTTGGCCACCGGAACCAGCTGCTTGGCGCTGGTGTGCGTGATCGGCCGCAGCCGCGTGCCGGCACCGCCGGCGAGAATGAGTGCCTTCATGTCAGTCGCATAGTATGGCGGCTCGTCCGACGAGTTAGGCGTTCGCCTCGGGCGCCGGCCCCTCGCCGCGGAAGTACGCCAACACGGCATCACTTCCGTCACCGAGCAGCAGCACGGAGTTGCCGCCGATGTTCTTGCCGAACACCGGCAGCGAATATGTGGCGATCCCGGCATCGAC
>DATBKA010000600.1:0-4206 GCA_036556105.1 Ilumatobacteraceae bacterium
CACCATCGGCAGGCACCCTATGCCGCCGTTCCCAGGTTGTTCGCCATCGGAGAACGACAGGCTTTGTGAGCTGCGCCGATACCGTCATACTGCCGTTCGTCAAGAGGTCGGCATCTGCCCCCCGGGTGCCGGCCGCGAGCGACGAAGATCACGCGGCAGAACAGGTGTTCGTCGCATAGAATGATCTGCGTGTCTGTGTTCGAGGTCGTCTCCGAGTTCCAACCTGCAGGCGACCAACCGCAGGCGATCGCCCAACTCGCCGAAGGGGTCAAGCGCGGCGACCGGTTCCAGACGTTGCTCGGCATCACCGGTTCGGGCAAGAGCGCGACGATCGCTTGGACGATCCAAGAGGTGCAGCGCCCGACGTTGATCCTCGCTCCCAACAAGTCGTTGGCGGCCCAGCTTGCCCAGGAGATGCGCGAGTTCTTCCCGAACAATCGCGTCGAGTACTTCGTCAGCTACTACGACTACTACCAGCCGGAGGCGTACATCGCCTCGACCGACACCTACATCGAGAAGGACTCGTCGATCAACGACGAGATCGACCGGTTGCGGCACTCGGCAACCGCGGCACTGCTGACTCGCCGCGACGTGATCGTCGTCGCGTCCGTCAGTTGCATCTATGGCATGGGCAGCCCCGAGGAGTACCGCGGCCAGATGCTCGACCTCAGCGTGGGTGTCGACTACGACATGCGCAGCATCCTGCGGCGGTTGGTCGACCTGCAGTTTGACCGCAACGACATGACGCTCGGTCGTGGCAAGTTCCGGGTCCGCGGCGACACCATCGAGGTCCACCCCTCCTACGAAGAGACCGTGCTGCGCATTGAGATGTTCGGCGACACGATCGACCGCTTGACGGTCGTCGACCCACTCACCGGTGAGACGCTCCACGACCTGCCGCGCACGCAAGTGTTCCCGGCCACCCACTACGTCGCCGGCGACGAGCGGATGCGTAAAGCGGTGATCGGCATCGAAGAGGAGTTGCAACAGCGGCTGGCCTGGTTCGAGAAGGAAGGCAAGTTGCTGGAGGCGCAACGGTTGCGCATGCGCACCCAGTACGACCTGGAGATGATCCAAGAGGTCGGCTACTGCAGCGGTATCGAGAACTACTCGATGCACATCGACGGCCGTCAGCCCGGCGAACCGCCGTTCACACTGCTCGACTACTTCCCCCGAGACTTCCTCCTGGTCATCGACGAGAGCCATGTGGCCGTTCCGCAACTGCACGGCCAGTTCATGGGCGACCGTTCCCGCAAAGACATCCTCGTCGATCACGGCTTCCGGCTGCCGAGCGCCCGCGACAACCGCCCGCTGCGCTTCGAGGAAGTGCTCGAACGCATCAACCAGTGCGTGTTCCTATCCGCAACGCCGTCGCAGTACGAGATCGAGCACAGCTCACAGGTCGTCGAGCAGATCGTGCGACCAACAGGACTCGTCGATCCGGAGGTCATCGTCCGCCCGACGAAGGGGCAGATCGACGATCTGATCGAGATGGTCAACGACCGCGTCGTGCGTGGCGATCGTGTTCTCGTCACCACCTTGACCAAGAAGATGGCCGAGGATCTCACCGAGTACCTGCTCGAACAAGGCCTACGCGTCCGCTACCTGCACAGCAACATCGACACCATCCAGCGCATCGAGATCCTCCGCGCCTTGCGCCTCGGCGAGTTCGACGTGTTGGTCGGCATCAACCTGCTGCGTGAAGGTCTCGACCTACCCGAGGTCTCGCTCGTCAGCATCCTCGACGCCGACAAGGAAGGTTTCCTGCGCAGCGAGACGTCCCTCATCCAGATGATCGGGCGGGCGGCGCGCAACGTCGACGGTCAGGTGGTCATGTACGCCGACCGCGTCACGGCGTCGATGCAGAAGGCGATCGACATCACCCAACAGCGCCGCCTCCGTCAGATCGCCTACAACGAGCTGAACGGGATCGACCCGCAGACCATCCGCAAGGCTGTCGGCGACATCCTGTCGCTGCTGCGGCCCGACGACACCTCGCCGATGCCCGGCAAGGATCGTCGCCGCCAGCGCGAGCGCGACAAGGTGCAGCGCGAGCTGAAGACGTTGCCGCAACAAGAGCTGGGCCGCTTGATCCAGACCTTGGAAGAGGAGATGCACGAGGCTGCGGCCGAGCTCAAGTTCGAATACGCGGCGCGCTTGCGCGACGAGGTCAACGAGCTGCGGCGGGAGCTGCGCGACGCCGGCTAGCTCTGGCAGCTACCAGGCCGAGACCAGTGGCGCTGACAGCACGGTGCTCATCGAGTCCGGCGGCAGCGGCAGGGCGAACAGGTAGCCCTGTCCGAGGCGGCATCCGAGGCGCACCAATCGATCGCACTGGGTCTGCGTCTCGACTCCCTCGGCGATCACTTCCACGCCGGCGTCGGCGGCCATCGAGATCATCGCCTTCACCACGGCCGGCTCGCGCTCGCCGTCGACGACCTGGCCGGTGAAGCGGCGGTCGAGCTTGACACCCTTGATCGGCAGAGACGTCAGCGTCTCCAAACTGGCGAAGCCGACTCCGAAGTCGTCGAGCACGAGTTGTACCCCGGCCTCGGCGACCTGTTCGAGGTCGCGCCGCATCGAAGGGGCGAGATCGAACGACTGCCGCTCGCTCAGCTCCAGCGAGATCAGCTCCAACGGGATGTGGTGCTTTGCCGCCAGTTCGGTGACCGTCTTGGCCAGCCCGGCGCCAGGGATCGAGTCGAAGTCGAAGTTCACCGCGAGACGCAGGTTCGGCGACACGTTGCGGAAGTGGGCCAGGTTGGCGAGACCATCGTCGAGCATCCGCCGGAACAGCGAGCCGTTCAGCCCTGCCGCTTCGATCGCCGGGAGGAACTCGCCGGGCTCGCGGATTCCGGTCTCGGTCTGCCAGCGCGCCAGCGCCTCGACGGCGACGACGTCGCCCGTGCGCATGTCGACCACGGGTTGGAAGTAGGCGCGGATCTGTCCGCTCTCCAGCGCGTCGATCAGCTCGGCCGTGGCGTCGTCGAAGGCGTCGGTGGCGACAGTGATCGCCGAGCGGGCATCGTTGATCGCAGCCTGGGCAGTGTCGACGGCCGAGCCGAGACCGACGCCCGGCAGCCGCCGGCCGACACCGATCCACGCCGCGATGCCGGCTGCGCTCAGGGTCTGGCGGAGCTGCGTCTCGAGGGCGAGCGCGTCGGCGGCGCTGATGTCGACGGCGAGCACTCCGAACTGCAACCCAGTGACTCGTGCGCAGAAGTGCCGGCCGGAGAGGGTGGAGGTCAGCACGTGGCCGAACTCACACAGCAACTCGTCACCCGAATCGTGGCCCTGGCGCATGTTCAGGTCGTGCAGCTCGTCGAGGCAGATCATCAGGACGTAGGCCTGCTCACCGTTGGCGTTGCATCGCTCGTCGATGACGACGAGCTGGTGGTCCCAGGCCTGCCTGGTGGCCGTGCCGGTGAGCGTGTCCCGGGCTGCCGCTGCCCATTCGTCTCGGCGCTGTCCCGCGGTGATGACCGACTCGGCCCCGGCAAGAGCACCGATCATGCCCGCCAGCAAGGGAACCAGCGTCTCCACCTGCCCGTGCAAGGGCGGCGGCAGGTCGCGATTGAGACCGATCAGGGACCCGTACGGTCGCCCGCTCGGCGTGGTCACCGGGACGACCATCTTGGCTACGTTGGCCAGATAGCGGTCGGTCGACAGGTTCGTCGGCAGCACGCTGTTGGGCACGATCGAGAACTGTGGATCGAGCGAGGCGATCACCGTCTGCTCGTGCTCGTGGGTCCGCGTCAGCAGCCAGCTTGCGTATCCCGTGGCCTTTCTCAAGTGTTCGAGCGCGGCGCGCGCGGTGCGTGCCAGGTTCACATCGGTGGTCGCTGCGCCATTCATCACCTTCCGTATCGGCAGGCCGACCGCTCAACTAGAGCAGAACATGTGTTCGTTTCGATGTGCTACGCTGAGCGACATGTTCCACAGCAGCCGGTCGACTCCCTCTCGGTAGCCTCGCCAGCAATGCCTGCAGCCGATACGGGGAAGATCATCGTTCGCGGAGCACGCGAGCACAACCTGCGCAACATCAACGTCGAGCTGCCGCGCCAGAAGATGATCGTCTTCACCGGGCTGTCCGGCTCCGGCAAGAGCAGCCTGGCCTTCGACACGATCTATGCCGAGGGCCAGCGACGGTACGTCGAGAGCCTCAGCGCCTACGCCCGCCAGTTCCTCGGGCAGATGGACAAACCC
>DATBKA010000601.1:0-3410 GCA_036556105.1 Ilumatobacteraceae bacterium
CGGCGCCGAAGCCGATCGCTTCGGTGATCGCCGGTGTGCCGGCTTCGAACTTCGCCGGCACCGGGGCCGAGGTGAAGCCGTCGAGACGGACGTCGGCGATCATGTTGCCGCCGCCGAGGAATGGCGGCGTGGCTTCGAGCAGCGCCTCGCGTCCCCACAGCACGCCGATGCCCGACGGGCCGCACATCTTGTGGCTGCTGAAGGCGACGAAATCGGCGTCCCAGGCCTGCACGTCGGTGACGTTGTGGGGCACGTACTGGCAGGCGTCGACGACGGCGATGGCGCCGGCGTTGTGCGCCGCATCGCACAGCTGGCGCACTGGCGTGATCGTGCCGAGCACGTTGCTCATCGCCGTGAACGCGAACACCTTGGCTCCATCGAGCAGAGCAGGGAGGTTGGTGAGGTCGAGCAGACCGTCGTTGGTCAGCGGCACCCAACGCAGTTCGATGCCGCGATCCTCGGCGAGGATGTGCCACGGGACGATGTTGGCGTGGTGCTCCATCTGGGTGAGCACGACGATGTCGCCCTTGCGCAGGTTGGCCTT
The DNA here is from genome assembly GCA_036556105.1 of Ilumatobacteraceae bacterium. GTDB lineage: Bacteria > Actinomycetota > Acidimicrobiia > Acidimicrobiales > Ilumatobacteraceae > JAENVT01. The sequence continues at coordinate 545 of DATBKA010000601.1, forward strand.
GCCCCAGCTGTAGGCGACGAGGTTGAGGCCTTCCGTGGCGTTCTTGGTGAAGATCACTTCTTCGGCGCGCGGCGCGTTGATGAATCTGCGAACCGCCTTGCGCGCCCCCTCGTACGCGTCGGTTGCTTCCGCCGCCAGCAGGTAGGCGCTGCGGTTGATCGGCGCGTACGACGTCTCCATGAAGCGCGACATGGCGTCGATGACCGAGCGCGGCTTCTGCGATGTGTTGGCCGAATCGAGGTAGACCACACGCTTGCCGTTGATCTCGCGTTGCAGCAACGGGAACTGCTCGCGGATGGAGGCGACGTCGAGGCTCATCGGAACGCCTCGTATCCGTTCTTCTCCAACTCCGCAGCCAGTTCCATGCCGCCGCTGGCCACGATGCGACCGCCGACGAGGATGTGCACGTGGTCGGGCTGCACCTCGTCGAGCAATCGTTGGTAGTGGGTGATCAGCACGACGCCCATCTGCGGACGATCGGCGCGGATCTCGCGGATGCCTTTCGCCACGACGCGCAGCGCGTCGATGTCGAGGCCGGAGTCGGTCTCGTCGAGGATGGCCAGCTCCGGCTCGAGCACCGCCATCTGCATGATCTCGTTGCGCTTCTTCTCGCCTCCACTGAAGCCCTCGTTGAGGTAGCGGTCGACGAACGAGGAGTCCATGCCGAGGCGCTTCATCCACTCCATCGTCGCCAGCCGCAGCTCGAGCACGCTGAGGTCGATGCCCTTGCGCGCCGACAACGCCTGCCGCAGGAACTGGATGACCGAGACGCCGGGGATCTCCTGCGGATATTGGAAGGCCAGGAACATCCCGGCCTTGGCGCGGACGTCGGTCGGCCAGTCGGTGACGTCGTCGCCCTGGAAGAGGATCCGCCCGGAGGTGATGACGTACTCGGGCGACCCGAGCAGCGCGCTAGCCAACGTGCTCTTCCCCGACCCGTTGGGGCCCATGATCGCGTGGGCTTCGCCGGCGTTGACCGTCAGTGACACGCCGCGCAGGATCTCTCCGCCGGCGGGCCCGGCGAATGCCTCGTTCGCAGCGGATTCGTTGGTCGCCGCCTCGCTGAGCGCCGGGCGGGCGTGCAGGTCTTCGATCCGGAACAGCTCCGTCGCGACCGGCGGCGATGTCGTCATGGGTGACAGTGTATTTCCACTACCGCCATAGTGGAAACCCCATCTGTCAGGAACTCAGCGCCTTCCACAGGGCGGGGTACGACGGGTACTCGAACGAGGAGTCGACGTAGCCGGCGTCGGTCAGGGCCTGGTGGAACCGCGGCAGGTTGCGGAACGGCACACCCGAGTCGACGTGGTGGGCGAGGTGCCAGCCGATGTTGTACGGAACCAGGATGAACCTGGCCAGCACGTGCTGACGCACCGAGTGGGTCGTCTGGCGGCGATCCTTGGAGCGCTGCATGCCACCGTGCTCGGCGATCGAGCGCAGCCGGTTGATGACCCGCCACACGGTGAGGTACGGGGCCAGCCACAGCACGGGATACAACCACCAGTGGCCGGAGGCGATGGCGGCGGCGAGCAGCACGGCCTGCACGGCGAGGATCTTCCACACCGTGCGCCGTGACCTGCGGTCCGACGACCGGAGGTTGGCGAGCAGTTGCCGCATCAGCTTGAGGCCGGTCTGTCCACTGGCGTCGCGGATCAGCTTGCGGCGGAAGCTGGCGTGTCCGATGGGGTATCCGGCGTAGAGCGGGATGTCGGGCTCTTCTGGCCCGAACTCGTCGCGGTGGTGGGCCATGTGCACGCGGCGGTAGGCATCGGTCGACGTGAACGCCGGGAAGCCGAGGATCCACCGTCCGACCCAATCGTTGGCGCGCTTGTTGGCGAACAGCAGGCGGTGTGCGGCCTCGTGCATCAGCGAAGCGAACTGGGCGAACGCTCGGCCCATCAACAAGAACGTGAGGGGCAACAGCCAGATGTACCGGACGGTGAGCCAGACGAGCACCGCGGTCTGCACGTAGAGGCTGACGACGGAGAGGGCGTTGCGCCCGGAGGCGATGTGCCTCAGCTCTTCACGCAGCGCGGGCGTCGGCCGCCCATCGGCACGCACCTCGGCGGTGTCGTGAGCGGTGGGGAGCACCGCTGGAACCATCGTGGCCATCGCCGTCAATGCTACGACCGCAGGCTTTCACCTGCCCAGTAGATCTTCCTTCCAGGACCTGAACCGGGTGTGCCGCGCACCGCTCGGGCCCGTCCCCTCGCCGGTGTCGTCGGGGTACAGGCGGAACGTGTGCTGCCGGGCGAGGTCGTCGGCCCGTCCCGCCCAGTAGCGGGCGTCGCCGCCGGCAGCAGGGCCGGAACGCCACAGCAGCCAGTCGCCGATCCTGCGCTTGTACTCGGCCTCCGGCCGTTGCGGAAGGTCGTCGCCGAGCGTCAGCAACTCCTTCGGCGCCTCGATCCACGCCGAGGCGACGATGTTGCGGTCCCGCGTCGGCGTCGCCGGGAGGTCTGCGGTGTGGATCGGCGTGCGATCCGGAGGTCGCTCGTCGTAGCGCAGCGTCACCAGCCGCGTTCGATCCACTCGTCGAGATGTGGGCGCTCGCGGGCGATCGTCGTGTCGACGCCGTGGCCGGGCATCACGATCGTCTCCGCCGGAAGCGTGAACAACGACGTCTCGATCGACTTGATGATCGTGCCGAAGTCGCCTCCGTCGAGCGACGTGTTGCCGGGCCCGCCAGGGAACAGCGTGTCGCCACTGAACAGCAACGGCGCGTCGACGACCTTGAAGCTGACGGAGCCGGCGGTATGACCGGGGTTGTGGATCGCTTCCAGCCGGAGCTTGCCGACCTCGATGATCTCGGCGTCGTCGATGAACACGTCGTAACCGACGTCCTTGAGGCGCGGCGCGTCGGCGG
>DATBKA010000602.1:0-2673 GCA_036556105.1 Ilumatobacteraceae bacterium
GAGTGGGCGCATCAGTCGCCGCGAGGCCAGCCAGCCAGCCAGCGCGCCGCCGATCGTGGTGATCGCCGCGGCAACGATCAGCGCCGTTTGCAGCGTGTCCAGGGTTCGCTGGTACTCGGCGAGCGACAGGAACTCGAAGTACGCGGTGTTCAGCCCCTCCAGGGCGATGCCAACAACGAGGTATGGGACGCCGTTGACGACGACACGTTGGCGGGAGGGTCCCGATTTGTCGACGGATTCGACCAGGGTTGGTGGGATCCTCGACTCATCGAGGTCGACCACCGCCGACCGCCAGACGCCGTTGATGCGCAACACGGCCCGGGCGTTGGTGGCCGATCCGAGCGAGGAGATGACGTCGTCCGCTTGTATGTCCGGGGCGATCAGCTCTTTGGCAACGAGCGCGTTGCCCATTGCTTGTCGTGTTGCCAGGGTCTCGCGTTGGCCGAGCAGGTACGACCGCGACGCCTCGTAGGTCACCACGCTCAGCGTCAGCGACAGCAGCAGGGCGAGGAGAGCGAACGACAAGGTGGTTCGGGCGCGGAGGCGCCGTGGGAAGAGCTTCATGTGGGTTGCGACGGCATCCGATACCCGAGGCCGCGAACGGTCTGGATGTAGTGCGGATTCGATGGATCGTCCTCGATCTTCGCCCTCAGCCGAGCCATGTGGGTGTCGACAACCCTGCCGTCGCCTTCGTACATGTAGCCCCAAACGTGTTCGAGCAGTTGCGACCGGTTCCACACTCGATTCGGGTTCGTCGCGAAGTGGCAGAGCAGTCGGAACTCGATGCGCGTGAGAGCGATCAGTTCACCTCGTTTGACCACCTGGCCGTTGTCGACCTTGACCACGAGGTCGCCGATGGTCACCGAGCTCCCGGGCGTGTCGGTGCCACTGTGGCGACGTCGTAGTTGACTGCGAACTCGTGCCATCAGCTCGCGATCGTTGAACGGCTTGGTGACGTAGTCGTCCGCCCCGAGCTCCAACCCGGCGACGACGTCGTGGCTGTCGTTCTGCGCCGTGACCATGATGATCGGGACCTCGCTGGTGCGCCGCATCTGTCTGCACACGTCGAAACCGCTCATCCCGGGCAGCCGCAGATCGAGCAAGACCAGATCGATCGATCCCTCCTCGAACCGTTCGAGGGCTTGTGGACCTGTCGGGGCCTCGACAACGTCGAGACCTTCGTCTTCGAGCATCATTCGGACAACGGAACGCACGGCGTGGTCGTCTTCGACGAGTAGGACGCGGTCAGCCATTTCAACTCCCTTGTTCCGACGCCGACGCCAGAGGCTCGGCGGACTGGTCTGCAGACTTCTCGAGAGGCTTGAGGTCGGACATCTGTTGAAGCTTCGTGATCGAGGAGCCGCCCATCATCAGCTCGGCTGTGACCGAGGCGAGCAGGCCGGGGACGATGAACGACGGGCGGCCCGTTGTCTCGGCCACGAACATCACCGCGGCAAGCGGTACGCGGTACCCGGCGCCAAGGCACGCGGCCACGCCGATGACGATGAACAAGCTCAGGTCACCGCCATCGACGACACGTCCGATGACCGAGCCGGTCAGCGCGCCGGCCACGACGAGGGGGATGAAGAGCCCGCCGGTCGCTCCGCCCGCGACTGCGGTGGTCGTCGCCACGCAGCGCAGGCCCAAGATGGCGACCAGGATCCACGTCGAGTGCTTGGTCTCCGACGCCCAGACGACGACGTCGTACCCTGGTCCGACGAGCAACGATCGTCCGGTCATGATCCGCGCCGCGGCGAACATGCCCGCCAGCGACGCGCCGGAGACGAGCGCCAGCAGCACCGGCCGGCGTAGGGTGGACAGGCGCTTGGCGCGGCGCAACATCCAACCGAAGCCCCGGGCGACGATCCCGGCGACAGCACCGACGCCCATCGCGCCGAGGAGGTCGCGGATCGAGAACTCCGGCGCACCGGCGATGGGGAACAGCGCGGTGGTGCCGTTGATGGCGACGAACGTCAGGTATCCCGTCGCGCTGGCGACGAGTGCAGGCAGCAGCATCCGCCTGGCTACGTCGTCCTGGTACGGCACCTCGATCGCAAACACGGCGCCCGTGGCCGGCGCCTTGAAGATCGCCGCCACGCCGGCGGCCGCACCGGCCACCAGCAGCACGCGGCGGTCTGCATCGCGGAACGTCCGCGGCAGCTTGCGCTGGATGTTCGAGCCGATGGTCGCGCCGGCGTACAGAGAGGGCCCTTCGAGCCCCATCGGAACGCCGGACCCGAGTGTTGCGACGGCAGCCACCGAACGCGCCGCCAACGGTCGCCAATGAAGCCCGTAGCGGCGATCGTGGAAGGAGCGGAGATACTCGTCCGCTGTCGCCGCGTCGGTTCCCGGAGCGATGATCTTTCGCGACAGCACGGCGACGACCAACCCGGCTGCCGGAAGCACGGCGATCACCCACGGACGGAGCTCGAGGATGTGTCGGTAGGCGACGTCGATCACGACGCGTTCGAAGCCGGCGACGAACAAGCCGGTGATCGCTCCGACCACTGCGGCGACGACCACGACCTGATGCGACCGCGTCGCCAAGGCACGCAACTCGGTACGGCGGTGGGCGGGGATCCAACTTGTCGCCCTCATGACCAACCCAGCGCCCACGATTGGTCGGCCAGCTCGCCGCTGGCCTCCGAGAACGCTTCGAGTGCCTCGACGGCC
>DATBKA010000603.1:0-5767 GCA_036556105.1 Ilumatobacteraceae bacterium
TCCTCGGTGTCGTCGACACGTTGGCAACCGATCGCCGCCAGCCATTCCGGCAGTGCGCTCCGCCGGCCGGTGGCGACGACGACGAGATCGCACGCGGTGCTGGTGCCGTACGCCAAATGAACGCCGGTGACGTGTGGCGTCGAGGAGCCGGATTCCTGCATCAGCCCGTCCACGGCGACGCCGGTGCGGAGCTCGACGCGTCCTTCGGCAAGGGCTGCCCGGCGCACCACCCACTCGAACGTGGTCCTGCGGCAGGCGAGCATCGTCAACTCGTCGTCGTCGGGCTGCGGTTCGAACTCGACCATCGTCGGCGGCAGGTCGGCGCCGAAGCGCATCTCCGTCGCTCCCTCGTCGAGCAGCTCGACGTAGATGTCGGCGTAGTCGCTCTTCAACAACTGCACGAGGCGGGCCAGGAACGCATGGCTGTGGCGGACCTGCGGAGCGCCGCGCCGATCCCACTCGAACGCCTCGTCGGCCGACTCCGGCATCGGCGTGTCGTCGCGCTCGAAGACGACGACGCTGTGCCCGCGCCGGGCCAGCGCCAGGGCCCCACCGAGCCCGGCAACCCCACCTCCCACCACCCCGACGTGCATCCCGCGACGGTACCCGTAATCCTTGCGGGCTCGTCGTCCGCTGCGCTTCCTCTCAATGGGCGCGAAACCGGTAGGGCCAGTTTCTGGTTTCGCGCCCATGCGGCCCTTCCAACCCGACGGATGGCGAGACCTGACAGCCGCCCGGCAGCACATGTTGCCGGATTAGCACTCGGGGGTCTAGAGTGCTAGCACTCTCGCACTTCGAGTGCGAACCGCATCACACCCCCTCATCGTGGAGGCAACAAGGCAATGGCGAAAATGATCGCATTCGACGAGCAGGCTCGTCGCGCTCTGGAAGCGGGCATGAACAAGCTCGCCGACGCGGTACGCGTCACGTTGGGTCCCAAGGGCCGCAACGTCGTTCTGGAGAAGAAGTGGGGCGCACCCACGATCACCAACGACGGCGTGTCGATCGCCAAGGAGATCGACCTCGAGGATCCGTACGAGAAGATCGGTGCGGAGCTCGTCAAGGAAGTCGCCAAGAAGACCGACGACGTCGCCGGCGACGGCACCACCACCGCCACGGTCCTCGCCTGGAGCATGGTCCACGAGGGTCTGCGCAACGTGGCCGCCGGCGCCAACCCGATGACCCTCAAGAAGGGCATCGAGGCCGCCGTCGACGCGGCCGTCGAGTCGATCAAGGGCATCGCCAAGGAGGTCGACTCGAAGGACCAGATCGCCCAAGTCGCCTCGATCTCCGCGGCCGACAACGAGATCGGTCAGATGATCTCGGAAGCCATCGACAAGGTCGGCAAGGACGGTGTCATCACCGTCGAGGAGAGCCAGACGTTCGGCATGGAGATGGACCTCGTCGAAGGCATGCGCTTCGACAAGGGCTACATCTCCCCGTACTTCGCCACCGACATGGAGCGCATGGAGGCGTCCCTGGAGGATGCGTACATCCTGCTCGTGTCGTCGAAGATCTCCTCGGTGCGCGACATGTTGCCGGTGCTCGAGAAGGTCATGCAGGGCGGCCGCCCGCTCGTCGTCATCGCCGAAGATGTCGAGGGCGAGGCACTGGCCACGCTCGTCGTCAACAAGATCCGCGGCACGTTCAAGTCCGCAGCCGTGAAGGCGCCCGGCTTCGGCGAGCGCCGCAAGGCAATGCTGCAAGACATGGCCATCCTCACCGGTGGTCAGGTCATCAGCGAAGAGGTCGGCCTCAAGCTGGAGAACACCACCCTCGATCTGCTCGGCCGGGCCAAGAAGGTCATCATCACCAAGGACGAGACCACGATCGTCGAAGGTGCCGGCTCGGAGGAAGACATCAAGGGCCGCATCAACCAGATCAAGGCCGAGATCGACAACACCGACAGCGACTACGACCGCGAGAAGCTGCAAGAGCGCCTCGCCAAGCTGAGCGGCGGCGTCGCCGTGCTGAAGGTCGGCGCAGCCACCGAGGTCGAGCTCAAGGAGAAGAAGCACCGCATCGAAGACGCTGTGTCGACCACCAAGGCTGCCATCGAAGAAGGCGTCGTGCCCGGCGGTGGAGTTGCCCTGTTGCGTGCTCAGGCCGCGGTCAACGCGATTGCCGACAACCTGTCGGGCGACGAGGCGACCGGGGCGCGCATGGTCGCCAAGAGCCTCGAGGCTCCGCTGAAGCAGATCGCCGAGAACGCCGGCATGGAAGGCGGAGTCGCCGTCGACAAGGTCAAGAACCTCAGTGGCAGCGAAGGCCTCAACGCCGCCACCGGTGTCTACGAAGACCTCGTCAAGCTCGGCATCATCGACGCCGCCAAGGTCACCCGGTCCGCACTGCAAAACGCAGCGTCGATCGCGGCCCTGTTCCTCACCACCGAAGCTGTCGTCGCCGACAAGCCGGAGAAGGAAGCCGGCGGCGGGATGCCCGGTGGAGGCATGGAAGACTTCTGATCAGTCCTGACTGAATCCTCAACACAGCGTTTGGCGACTGGCGCACCGCATGGGTGGAAAGTCGTCAAACGCTGTGGTCGTTTTGGGGAGGTCAGCCGCCGGCGACGGCGGGGATGATGCTGACGGTCTCGCCGTCGGGCACCTTGGTGTCGACACCTTCGAGGTAGCGGACGTCGTCGTCGGCGACGAACACGTTGACGAACTTGCGCAGCGCGCCCGACTCGTCGAACAGGCGCTCGTTGAAGCCGGGGTGGGTCTTGTCGAGGTTGGCGAGCACGTCGGCCAGCGTGCCTCCCTCCACCTGGACGCTGGCGGCGCCGCCGGCGATCGGACGCATGGTGGTGGGGATTCGAACGGTCACGGTCACGAGGAAAACACTACCAAGAAGGTCAGGATTCGAAACCCTGCAGAACGGCCAGGGTGTGAGCGGCGAGCGTCGCCAAGACGTAGCCGCCCTCGTGGACGAACACCGTCGGCCGCTGCAGCGCAGCAATCAGGGCGCCAACGGCAACGAAGCCGGTGTCGGTGACGAGCAGCGGGCTGTTGGGATCGTCGCCGGCCGCGTCGACCCCGAGGGAGACGACCAGTGCGTGCGGGGCGAAGTGCTCGACGGACGCCAATACCGCCGCGCACGCGGCAAGCCAAGCAGTGTCACCGGAGCCCAGCGCCACGGGCCGGTTGCAGTTGGTCGCGGTGTCGTCGACCTCGTCGGCGTGACCGACGGTGTGCGGGAACCACCCGGCGGCTGGATCGACGTGCACCGACCCGTAGAACACTGCCGGATCGTTCCAGAAGATCGCTTGGGTGCCGTTGCCGTGGTGAGCATCGACGTCGACGATGGCGACACGCTCCACTCCGGCGGCGCGCAGTTGCGCTGCAGCGACCGCAGCGTTGTTCAGGTAGCAGCTCCCGCCGAAGAACGCCGGCCCGGCGTGATGACCAGGCGGCCGGCACACTGCGTACGCGGCATCGTTCCCGGCGACGACAAGATCGGCGGCGGTTGCCGCCGCGTCGGCAGCCGCCTTGGCGCCGACCCATGTGCCGGCACCAATGCACGTCATCGTGTCCATCGCGTAGAACCCGATCTCGGCGCGGATCGTCGCCGCACCGCGTGACCGTGTGCCGCCGTGAGACTCGGCGACGGGCGGGAAGAAATATGGCGTGACGTATGGGATGCCGGGTGCCTCGAGGTGGCCGTCGGCGACCCAGCGTTGGTGCGCGGTCTGGAGCACTTCGAGGAATCGTTCGTCATGGACACGCCGCAACGCGTCGAGGCTGTGCTCCCCCGCCTCGACCAGCCGGGCGCCGGCGGCCGCGCACGCGGTGGCCAGGATCTCGGCGCGGGCGGGGAGTTCGTCGGTGGCCTCGGTGACCCCGCACCACACGCCGGTGGCGACGTCGTGATGAACATGATCGGGAGCGACGACGACCGGCATGCGCAGCGCGCCCGCGTCGCTCACATCAGATCCAGCAGCTCGTCGATCGGCAGTGCTTCGGCGACGCGACCGAGCCGACCGGTGGTGGTGGTCGCCCGGAACAGGCTGTCGAGCACCGCTTCTTCCGTGGCCTCGACCGTCGCCGCGAACAGCGGGTCGAGATCGCGATCTCCGAGCACGGAGTAGTCGGCGATGCCGCGGCGGTCGCGCGGACGCCGACACGTCGTGCTGAAGGCCACGAAGATCTCACCGCTTCCGTGCGTCGCCACCGATCCCGTCCGCGCCAGCCCGAGACCGGCCCGGCGAGCAACGCGTTCACACTGCGCCGGAAGGATCGGCGCGTTCGTGGCGACGACGACGATGCAGCTCCCTTCGGACGCTTCGCGCTCGCCGCTGCGGCCGCGCTCGGCGAACCGCTGGCCGACCGGCGAGCCGTTGACGCACAGTCGCTCGAGGCCGCCGAAGTTGGTCAACACCAGCACTCCGAGCACGTGGTCGCCGGCGAGGCGTGACGCCGTGCCGATGCCGCCTTTCCAACCCAGACACGTCATCCCCGTGCCGGCGCCGACTGCTCCGGCGTCGAACAGGCCATCCGTGGCCGACGCCAACGCGTCCGCCACGTGGGTCGGGCGGACCGCCATCGCCGACGGGTCACTGAGCCACGAGTCGTCGCACTCGCCGACCACCGGTGCGACTACGTCGTCGGCGATCTCGGGAACCTCGCCGAGCATCGCCTCGACGACGCCTTGGTAGGCCATTCCGATGCTCATCGTCGCGGTGAGGACGATCGGCGTCTCGATCGTTCCCCACTCCTGGATCGTGATCGAGCCGGTCAGTTCACCCGCCCCGTTCAGCACCGCCGTGCCGGCCGCCATTGGCTGCTCGAACAGCGCCCGCAACGAGTCGGCGGCGATCGTCGTGACGCCGGTGCAGTGCTCGGCGATGGTCACGTGGCCGACGCGCACGCCGGGAACATCGGTGATCGCGTTGTGCTGCCCGGTGGGCAGCAGACCGACATCGATGCCACAGTCGCGCGGGCGGGGACGTGACTGCGAGTCCCCCTGCATGAAGCCGAAGCGTACAACGGCCGCCTACGGTGAGGTCCCGTGGATCGCTTCGACCTCGCCGTCATCGGGCTCGGCGGCATCGGCAGTGCGACGGCATGGTTCGCGGCGGGCGATGGCGCCACGGTCATCGGTCTCGAACGCTTCGCGTTGGGTGGCCACTCCCGCGGCGCGTCGCACGATCACAGCAGGATCATCCGCCACAGCTACCACACTCCGCATTACGTCGAACTGACGCACGGCGCATACGCGGCGTGGCGCGAGGTCGAGGCGGCAGGCAACACGACGTGCGTGCACGTCACCGGTGGCATCGATGTCTTCCCGCCACACGCCGCCATCGACGTCGCTACCTATCGCGATTCGATGCGTGCCGCCGAGGTGTCGTTCGTCGAGCTTGCTGCGGACGAAGCGGAGAAGCGGTGGCCCGCGTGGTCGATCCCGTCCGGCGCCGACGTGCTCTACCAGCCGAACACGGGGATCGTCTCGCCGGCCCAGACCGTCCCGCTCCTCCAACATCTCGCGGTCGACGCAGGCGCGTGCCTGCGCGGTGAGTGTGTGGTGACTGCGATCGAGCCGGGTGATGCAGAGACGGTCGTACGGCTCGCCGGCGGGGGAACGATCCGCGCCGCCCAGGTCGTGATCAGCGCGGATGCGTGGACCTCCGCGCTGCTCGAACCACTCGGCACCTCGCTCCCCCTCGTCGTCACCAAGGAACAGGTCACCTACTACGCCACCGACGACACGGCGACGTTCGACCGAGCGAACTTCCCGGTGTGGATCTGGATGGACGACCCCTCGTTCT
>DATBKA010000604.1:0-1934 GCA_036556105.1 Ilumatobacteraceae bacterium
TTGGTGCCAATCGTTGACGCCGTGGCCGAAGAAGAGGCCTCTCGATACCGGAAAGCCCGACATGTGCGAGAGGAGTTGGCGAACGGTGACGGCGCCGACGCGAGGGTCGACGAACGGCCCGTCGACGCCGAGCTGTTCGACAAAGGGACGATCGAGGTCGATGAAACCTTCGTTGGCGAGCTGCATGATCGCCACCGCCGTGAACATCTTGGAGATGCTGGCGACGCGGAACCTTGTGTCCGTTGTCGCGGCCACCGACTCGAGCGGATCCTCCATGCCAAACGCCGCGGCGTGCAACACCTTGCCGTCACGCATCACGGCAACTCCGCTGGAGAGATCCCCGATGTCGACGGTGCCGGCGGCAATCACGGAGTTGAACGCGTCGTGGTTGAACTTCGCCGGCCGGTTCGACCACGCGGCAACCGTCGTGGTGGTGGAGGTCGTTGTGGACGTAGTCGTGGACGTCGTGGTGGAGGTCGTCGTCGTGGATGGGGGCGGTGTTGCCGCGGGCGCGGTCGTGGTGGTGGTGGTCGACGCGGCAACGGTCGACGTGGACGCCGGTCGCAGCGTCGTCGGTGGCAGCGTGGCCGGCAGCAAGCTCGGCTCGACCGAGCCAGCGGTGGCCGCGCTGTGCTCCGACGAACTGGGCGCCGAGGCGAGCAGCACGACGCCCATGCCAGCTACACCGACCATCCACAGACGCCGCGCCACAGACCGACATTCTCGCGGCTGCACCACCCAAATCGGCGGCACCTTGCCTGCAGTTAGAGTCCGCGGGCATGTCGCTCGTGACTGCCGGCCAGATCAACGACTTCGTCGCCACCGACTTCCCAGCAAGCACCACACAGTGCGAAGCAGTCGGTGAGGGCTGGGCAATTGCCAGACTCGAGGTCGATGCCGGGTTCCTCCGACCAGGCGACATCATCCACGGCGCGACCGTGTTCGGGATCTGCGACGAGGCCCTCTACTACGCCTGCTTCACGGCGATCGGAATCGAACCGATGACGTTGACGAGCGAGATGTCGATTCGGTACCTGCGTCCGGCGCGGGGCACCGTGATCCGCGCCCGCGCCGAGTTGCACGACGTCTGGCGCCGCTCGATCGTTGGGTCGATCGTCGCCTGGACCGACAACGTCGACAAGCCGGTGGCCATCGGCCAGGGCACGTACGTGCGACCTCGATCCGAAAGCCAGGGGAGTACAGTCGCCTGATGCCTGAACGACCGAGCATCAGCATCCCCAAGGGCGACCCACCCAGCGACCTCGTGATCGAGGACGTGGTCGTCGGCGAGGGCGACGAGGCGGTGATCGGCAAGCGAGTCCACGTGCACTACGCCGGCGCGTCGTGGAGCAACGGCAAGGAGTTCGACGCCAGTTGGAACCGCGGCGACACCTTCGACTTCCGGCTCGGGGCACGCGAGGTCATCGAAGGCTGGGACAAGGGCGTCGCCGGCATGCGCGTCGGTGGCCGCCGCCGACTGACGATCCCACCCCACCTCGGCTACGGCAGCAGGGGAGCGGGCGGTGTGATCAAGGGCGGCGAGACCCTCGTCTTCGTCGTCGACCTGGTCTCCGTCCGCTGATCACGCTGGTCACATGCACATTCGCATGTTATGATGCAGATGTGCCCAAGACCATTCAGATCCGCGACATCGACGACGAGGTCTACGAGGCATTGGCCCGGCGGGCGGCGGAGATCGGGCTGTCCGTTCCCGAGTACCTGCGCCGGGAGACCGAACGCCTGGCCGCTCGGCCTTCGGTGGAGGAATGGCTGACCCGAACGCGGCGCCGCCCGGGGGAGCGCAGCCGGAAGCAGACGCTCGAGGCCCTCGATGAACTGCGTGGGCCCTGGCCGACGTGATCGTCGTCGACGCGTCATGTCTGTTCGAGGTGCTCGTTGACAGCGATCGGGCAGAGTCGATCAGATCTCGACTT
>DATBKA010000605.1:0-1564 GCA_036556105.1 Ilumatobacteraceae bacterium
CGTGGCCGGTCGGGTCGAGGATCACGAACCCATCCGACGCAGCATGCAGGAGACCGGCGTCGAAGTACCCGAGGATCCGCGAGCCATCCGGTGCCCACGCAGGTGTGCTGACGAGGTGACCATAGGTGGGAACGTTGACGCGATCCGACCCATCCGCCTCGATGATGAAGGTGCCATTGGGGTCGGTGGCCCAGCTGATGACGAGCCGGGTCCCGTCGGGCGACCAGCTCGCCCACTCCTCGTCCTGCGGCGTATCGGTGAGGGCGCGCTGTCCGGTCCCATCGGCGTTGATCACATAGACGTCGTTGCTTGCGTTCGTTCCCTCGGCGAGGTAGGCCAGCCGCTTGCCGTCAGGCGCCCATGCTGCGTCGGTGAGCACATCCCTGACCGCGGGTGCGTCGGAGAGCTTTCGGGCATCGCCACCATCGGGCCGGATGACCCACAGCGCGTCCGGTTCGCCGCCGCAACATGCATGGACGCGCTTGAACGCGATCAGGGTGCCGTCCGGTGACCAGCTCGGCGACACCCCGTACATGTCGACCCCACCGATCCGCGATGCGCCCGGGCGGTCTGTCGAGGTGACGTAGAGGTGCGGCGCCTCGTCGACCGACGCCGCAAAGACGATGCGCTGGCTGTCCGGCGACCAACTCATCGGGATCTGCGATCCGAAGTGCGTCATGCCGCGAGCGCCGATCACGGCGCCAAGACCGTCGGCCAGCGTGATCCGCTGTCCGCTGTCCGCGTCCATCACGACGAGGGCCAGTTTCTTGTCCTGTGAGCTCACGAAGGCGAACCGCGTGCCGTCAGGGGACCAGACCGGGTATCTGTCGACTTCTGGTGCCGACGTCAGCATCCGCAGACCGGTGCCGTCCGGGTTCATCAGGCCGAGATGCCCCGATACCTCTACGACCAGAATGCCGGGCTGCGCCGGACCGAACGGTGGTGGGAGTCGTCGCTGTGAGCTGGTGATCAGGATGCCGCCGATCACGGCTGCGACCATCAGCACGATCAGCGCGACGACCAATCTGACAGAGACCGGCGGGGTCCACATGCGGGCGAGCCCTTCGGTGAACCTGCGCACGACCAGTCGCCAAGCCCCGTGCTGGCGCGTCCTGTCGACCTCGCCCAAGCTTGCCTCGAGCAGTCCGGCCGGCGCTCGCATGACGCTCCGCCCCTCGAGATACGAAGACAGCTGGCGATCGAGGTTCGTCGGCTCGCTCATCGGGTCCCCACCGTCATCGCCTCGCTTTGCCGGCTGTCGGCGTCCACCGCCGATCGCATCGCCGAGGTCGCCCTGTGGAGACGCGACTTGAAGGTGCCAGACGGCACGCCAAGCATCTCGGCGGCCTCCTCGTCGGAAAGGTCGAGATAGTGGTGCGCGACGAGGACCGCGCGGTGTTCGGGACTTAGGCGGACGAATGCCCGGTCGATGGAGTCGCGGTTCTCGAGGTCGCGTGCCGGATCAGGGGTGCCCGCTTCCAGCGTCGTATCGACCACACGTCGCCTCGCACGCCGCTCACGGTTCGCCGTCCGATAGACGGCATGCACGAGGATCCGCCGAAGC
>DATBKA010000606.1:0-2139 GCA_036556105.1 Ilumatobacteraceae bacterium
AACCGATCGTCGTGTTCTCCCGCCAGCTGGCCACCATGGTCAGCTCCGGACTGACGCTCATTCGCGCCCTCGCCATCCTCTCCGAGCAGACCGAGTCGAAACCGCTCGCTGCCGTGATCGCCACGATGCGCAGCGACATCGAGCGCGGCCTGTCGTTCTCACAGGCGATCTCGAAGCACCCCAAGGTCTTCCCGACCGTCTACACGGCGATGGTTCGCTCCGGCGAGGCCGGGGGCATGCTCGACATGGTCTTGCTGCAACTGGCGACGATGCTCGAGAAGCAGCTCGAGCTGCGACACCGCATCAAGTCGGCCATGGCGTACCCGATCGCCGTCGGGTTCATCATCATCGCGGTTGTATCGGCGATGCTGCTGTTCATCGTGCCGATGTTCGAGTCGATGTACGCCGACCTCGGTGGAACGTTGCCGCTGCCGACACGAATGCTGATCGGGCTGTCGAGCTTCCTCACACACTCGTGGTGGATCATCATGCTCCTCGGCGGCGGCGCGATGTACGGCTTCAAGCGCTGGAAGCGCACGCCCGAAGGACGGCTCGCCGTGGATCGGCTGAAGCTTCGTCTTCCGATCGCCGGTCAGATCGTGCAGAAGTCGGCAATCGCCCGCTTCTCCCAGACGCTTGCTGCGCTGGAGCGATCAGGTGTGACGATCATGGAGGCGCTCGACATCGTCGCCGACACAGCCGGCAACGCGGTTGTCGCCGCTGCGATCAACGATGCCCGCGAGCGGGTTCGTGTCGGCGAGTCGGTGTCGGTTGCGCTGATGAACCACCCGGTGTTCCCGCCGATGGTCGTGCAGATGATGCTGGTCGGCGAGGAGACCGGCGCGCTCGACGAGATGCTCGACAAGATCGGCGACTTCTACGACGCCGAGGTCTCGGCCACCGTCGACTCTCTGACGTCGTTGATCGAGCCGCTGCTGATGGTCGTGATGGGTGCGACCGTCGGCGGGATGGTCGTCGCCCTCTACCTGCCGATGTTCCGAATCATCAACCTGGTGAAGTGACGGTCAGCGGCGGCCGCGGCGGGCATGAGGCACGCTGGCCGGCAGCAGATCGTCGTGGTCGGCGGTGGCAAAGCGCGACACCCTCGACTTCTCGGAGATCCACTGCCCGACGAGCCGCTGCGCGTCGAACGGAGGGCCTTCCGTCGACGTGCATTCGCGATCACGAGCGGCGACCAACGGGGCGATGTGCCCGTGTGGCGTGAAGGTCAACTTGCCATACACCACTGCTCAGCCTCCGTGATGTGTCAGTTGCGGTGATCGGTCGATCCCCAGCTGGTTGCGGTACGCCGCCACGGTCCAGCGGCTGATGTTCAGCGTCTTGGCGGCGGCGACGTGCGAACTGCCGCCAAGCATCACCAATTGGCGAAGCAGGGCACGGCGCCGTTCCGAGACGAAGGGCACGAATCGCGAGCGGATGAGCACATCGAGCGCCTCGACCGGTGTGACACCGAGGGATTCGGCGACGCCGTACAGCCCCGAAGCGTCGAAGACCGACTTGATCTTCGAGCCGGCGCGAGCGACGAGCGCTTCGCGCTCTGCGGCGTGCTCGATCATGCCTCGCCGGCACGGCGAGCACGTGGTGTCGACGTGATCGTGCGCCAGGCGCGTTCCGCAGGACGTACACCGCATCGTTGCGGCGACCACGGACATCACGCCGCCTCACCGAGCATCGCCAGCAACGCCGGCGTGTACGGCTCGAGACGACGGGCCAACCTGGCAGGCAGCCCACGACCGGCGGACTCGCCCGACATCGACCAGCGGCGCAACTCGTCGGCGAGGCTCTCGTTCTCCTCGGCGAGCATCTTCAACCACTCGACCATGCAATGGGCGCGAATGTCGGCCAATTCGTGCTCGGCGACTTGGTCTTCCAGGCTCGTCTCCTCGATCGCATCGGGAACGTCAGCGACGGTGGAGGGGTGTCGGGAGGCGATCAGGCTCTTGGCCCAGTCGACCCGGGTCGAGCTCGGTGCAACTGCCCCGGCCACGTCGGCCTTCTCCTGGTCGGTGAGGGCGCGTTGGGCGACCTGCTCGCGCCGCGCCACTTCTCCTTGGAATCGGCGACGGCGAACACGCTCCCGACGGCTCAGCCAGTCGTCGCTGCGCGCCGCTTCGATGC
>DATBKA010000607.1:0-5545 GCA_036556105.1 Ilumatobacteraceae bacterium
CGAGGCGGTCGGCTTTGCCAGCTCGGTGCTGTTGATCTGGGCCTTGTGGCGTCGCCTGCCGCCCGTTCTCGAGGCACGACGAGCCGCAGTCGACTCCCATCGCGTCGACGTCGTCATCCGTGTCGACGACCAGCCGGTCCATCAAGTGCGCGCCAGCGTTCTCGCCGCGCAGACCATGGTCGGAGGGCGGACGGTGATCGTCGACCTCGGAGCGCGCGTGGAGATCGCGGCGATGGCCGCCGAGTTCGGCACGGTGTACGCGGCACCGGACGTCGATGATCACAACGGCCTGAAGACGTGCAGCGCAGCCTCGTCGACACCGATCTTCTTCGTCCTCGACGCCGGTGACATCCCGACCGTGGACGCGATCGCGACACTCCGTCCGTACATGGACGACGACCGTGTCGCCGTCGCCATCGGCCAGTCGACGATGACCGACGACGACTCCGCCGAGCACGGCCCCAACGGCATCCATGAGTTGAGGTTCGACCGGGAGCGCCTCAACCCAGCATTGGGAACTCGCGGCGCGGCGATCTTCACCGAGTCGGGTGCGCTGATCCGCCGTGCTGCCGTCGACAGCGTGATGGTCGATGACGACACGCCGATCGAGGCACAGGCGCGGTGGTCGCTGGCGTTGATGGAGCAAGGGTGGAGGATCGTTGCCGCGACCGGCGGGCCGGTGCTCGTCCGCCAGGTGATCGACTCGCAGGAGGTCGTCTACGAGCGTCGCGTCGCCCGCGCTCGGGTGGCACGGCAGATGGTGTTCGGAAGTGGCGGAGCGCTGCGATGGGGCTCGTTGCGACTCGGGCAACGACTCGCCGTGGCGAGCTCGGCGATCCAACCACTGTCGGGCCTGCGCCGCGCCGGGTTCCTGGCCGCGATCGTCGGCTCGTTGCTGACCGGGATGTTGCCGCTGCGGCCGGACGTGACGATCCTCGCTGCGTTGTGGTTGCCCGGTTGGCTGATGACGAGCCTCGGGCTGGTGCTGCTCAGCGACTGGACGCTGCGCCCAGGTGACCGCACGCGATGGTCGATGCGCAACCTCGGCGCCTCGTGGCAAGGCCTGCGGCATCCGATCGCGTTCGAGCAGCGGCGCGCCCCGGTGATGACGCCGCACGCGCTGCAGCACGGTGGCGCGCTCGTCGCGTCCGTCGTGGTGCTCAGCTCGGTGATGATGATGCGCGGCCTCAGCGAACAATGGACGCATGCCCTCGGGGCGATGCCCTACCGGTGGCTCGCCGGACTGGTCGCCGTGGGCTTGTGGTCGCTGGCGATGGCGCTGGACGTGCTGCGCATGATGGGCCGCCGCACCCAACTGCGGCGGGCCACCCGCGTCGTCGCCTCGGTCCCCGCGGTTGCCGACGACCACCCCGTCGTCGTGTTCGACCTCACTCCTCTCGGCGTCGGTTTCGAGACGAGCGTGGAGACCGTCGTCAAGCAGGAGTTGGCCCTCGAGGCGACGGTGACGACCGAGCTGGGTTGTGAGAACGTGGCCCTGCCGATCGTCGTCCGCCACGTCCATCAACTCGCCGAGCAGCGCTGGAGAGTCGGCGCCGAGTTCGGCAAAGCCGCGCCACAGGCGTTCACGCCGCTGGTCGAGTTCTGCATGGTCGAACCGGCGCGGCGCCGCACCGGCCAAGCGGACCAGCCGGGAGTCCTGGCGCCCGTCCCGTTCGAGGTCGTCGTCGCGCCGATGGTGCACGGTCGGCGCATGGCCTTGCGTCTCTTCGCGCTGCTCGCCGTCCTCGGAGCGATCGCCAGCGCCCAACCGGGCGACGGGACGCCGCTGGCGTGGCTCGTTTCCGCCGGATCGATCCTTCTTGCCACCGGCGTGCTGATCGGCTCGGCGCGGCCGCGCCGGCGGTGGACCGACGATCAGTCGACTTCGTCGCCGTCCCCCGACTTGGCGATCAGGTAGCCGATGGCCCGTTCGGCCCGTGGGTACCGGTACACCAGTTGCCAGAATGCGTCGTTGTGTCCGCTGACTTGCAGATGGGCGAGCTCGTGGACGATCACGTAATCGACAACCCAGTCGGGGAACGGCGCCAGCCGCGTGGAGATGCGAATCGCTCCCGTGCCGATCGTGCACGATCCCCACATCGATGTCATGTCGTCGGCCCAACGGATGCTGGCCGGCGACGGCAGGTCGTATCGCCGCGACAAGTTCGTGGCGCGCTCGGACAGCCGCAGCCGTTCTGCCGACATCTTCCGCTGGAAGCGACCGCTCATCACGTCGATCCAATGGGCCTCTTCGGCCTTGCTCATCCACGACGGGATCGCCAGGCGCAGCACATCGCCGACCAAGCGAGCGCTGACCGTCTTGCGGCGCTTCTTCGACCGCGTCACCTCGACACGAAACGTGGGCTGCGGAGTCACCGGCGGGTCGTCGGGCCCCAGTCCGGGCAGGTGCGGGGCATCGCTCACGGTCCACGCAGGGTAGCCGTCACCCATCCCTGCTCGGCGGTGAGCGGCCGATACGCTGAGCCGCAATGGCGACACTGCGAATGTTCGCATCGGCCCGCGAAGCGGCAGGCACCGGCCGCGCCGAATTCGCCGGGGCAACGGTCGGGGAGGTCCTCTCGGCCGCGGTGGCATCGTTCGGGGATGCGTTCGCGCGGGTACTGCCATCGTGCAAGGTATGGGTCAACGGCGAGGCCGCCGATGCGGCGGATCCCGTCAACGCGGGCGACGAAGTGGCGGTGTTGCCGCCCGTGAGTGGAGGAAGTTGATGCCCGAGCCCATGGATCCCCGACAGCTGGCGCTCGTCGAGCTCCGCGCCCTGCGCGCCAAGTTGCAGAACGAAGACGACGCCGTGTCGTACGTCCGCCGTCTGGCGCAAGCGCGTCTCGACCTGGTCGAGGCGGAGAAGCGCCGCCGCCAGGACGGCGACCACGAGAGCTTGTCCGACGAGCTGCCGGCCATCCTCTCCGCCCATCTCACCGGCGGCACGCCACGGCCGCCGCGCCCCGCCGAGGACTTCAGCTCCCACCCGTTGGCCGAACAGTTCGACGCACTCGCCGACCGGGCAGGAGACCACGATCTCGAGGACCTCAGTGACGCCGAGTTGGACGACTACGCCAAGGCGTTGCACCAGTTCGAACAAGCGCGGTCGCACGAACGGCGCGAGCTCTTCGCCCAGATCGACGAGCTCAGCGCCGAGCTCGTCCGTCGCTACCGCGAGGGCGAAGCCGACGTCGAAGGCCTGCTGGCCGCCGAGGATCTGTAGTCGCCGCGTGCCCTCTGTGCGCGACGACCTCGAGGGGCGGCTCGTCGACCTCGGCAACCTGATCAAGTCGCAGCGCGAAGTCGCCCGGATGAGTGTGCGTCGCTTGGCGCAGCTGGCCGGGGTCAGCAACCCGTACCTGTCACAGATCGAGCGCGGTCTGCGCAAGCCGTCGGCGGAGATCCTCCAGCAGATCGCCCACGCCTTGCAGATCAGCGCCGAGTCGCTGTACGAGCGAGCCGGGTTCCTGTCGCCAACCGATCGCCCCCGGGTCGGGGTCCGCGAGGCGATCGCCGCCGACAAGGGCCTCAGCGCCGAGCAGCGGCGCGCTCTGCTCGAC
The DNA here is from genome assembly GCA_036556105.1 of Ilumatobacteraceae bacterium. Lineage (GTDB taxonomy): Bacteria > Actinomycetota > Acidimicrobiia > Acidimicrobiales > Ilumatobacteraceae > JAENVT01. The sequence goes on from DATBKA010000607.1 coordinate 3,564, forward strand.
GTCTACGAAAGCTTCCTCAAGCACTGATCCGAGTGTTTCGAGGTGGAACGGGTGCCTTGAAACACTCGGTTCGGGCCTGTCGGGAGCGGGTATGCGTCACGTTCTCGGAATGTCGATCAATTCGCTAGCGTTTCCCTCCTCCGTGCAACGCGTCGCCGTGCTCTCCCTCCATACGTCGCCTCTGGTCCAGCCAGGCTCAGGCGACAGTGGCGGCATGAACGTCTATGTGCGCGAGCTCGTGTCGGCGCTGGCGCAGGCCGGGCTGGAATGCACGACGTACACGCGAGCCAACCGGCCGGGCCTCCCCGAGGTCGTGCAAGTCGAGCCCGGGCACCGAGTCGTGCACATCCCCGCTGGCCCGTACGAACTCGCCAAGGAACAGCTGCCATCGGTGCTCACCGAGTTCGGCGACGCGGTCATCGAGCACATCAAGAACGAAGCGCCGGCCGACGTGATGCACGCCAACTACTGGCTCAGCGGTCTCGTCGCCCACCGGATCAAGCACGAGCTCGACATCCCCTTCGTCAGCACGTTTCACACCCTGGCCAAGGTCAAGGCAGAAGGTGGCGACTTCGAACCGGCGTGGCGCGAGCGTGCCGAGGCGGAGATCATCGGCTGCGCCGACGCGATCTGCGTGAGCTGCACCGAGGAGGAGCGCCAGTTCCGGCGCCTCTACGGGGACCCGGCGGGGCGGATCGAGATCATCGCCCCCGGGGTCGAGCATGCCTTCTTCGCGCCGGGCGACCGCCGCGGGGCGCGCAACGCCCTCGACCTCCCCGCCGACAGCCCGGTGTTGCTGTTCGTCGGGCGAGTGCAGCCGTTGAAGGGCCCCGATGTCGCCGTGCGCGCCCTCGCCGAGCTGAACCGGCGCGATGCGATCCTGCTCATCGTCGGCGGAGCCAGCGGTCCCGAAGGCGACGACGAGATGCGCCTCCTCGAGGAGCTGATCGTCGAGCTCGGCGTGGAAGGACAGGTGCGCTTCGTCGAGCCGCAGCCGCACCACATCCTCAGCACCTACTACCGCGCCGCCAACGTCGTGATCGTGCCCAGTCGCAGCGAGAGCTTCGGGCTCGTCGCCCTGGAGGCATCGGCGTGCGGAATCCCTGTGGTCGCCGGTGGAGTGGGCGGCTTGCTGACCCTGGTCGACCACGCCGACAGTGGGTTCCTGGTGTTCGACCGCGACCCGAGGAAGTACGCGGCGTACATCAACGAGATCCTCGATCATCCCGAGCACGCCGCGGCGATGGGCCGGCGCGGCGCCGCTCGCGCCCGCCGCTACACGTGGGGCTTCGCCGCGGCACGGCTGCGGCGCGTCTACTCCGACGTCACGATCCGCGAGCTGGTGGCCTGCGCGTGAGCGAAGTGCACGACGACGATCAGTTGTCGGCCCTCGCAACTCAGATCGACGGCTGGCTGGCCCAGCTTGCCGCTGCCAACCCGGCGGTCGAGGCGGTCGACCGCGAGGACAACGACCAGACGCGTTGGTACGTGCGGTTGCGTGGCGACGAGAAGGAGCACATCACGGTCTGGCTGACACTCGGTCAGCGCACCCTGCGCTACGAGGCCTACGTGATGCCGGCGCCGCAGGAGAACGTTGCCCAGGTCTACGAGCTGGCCTTGCGTCGCAACGAGAAGCTGGTCGGTGCGCACTTCGCCATCGGTGTGGAGGACGCGCTGTTCCTCCGCGGCGAGCTGCCCGTCTCCGCGCTGTGTGCCGAGGAGGTCGATCGGATCGTCGGCTCGATCTACGCCTACGCCGAGCAGAGCTTCCCGGCGATGATCCGCCTCGGCTTCGCCAGTCACTTCCAGTCCTGACCCGCCGCCACCCGCTTGGGCGCGAACGCGGTACTGGGAGTTCCCGTTTCGCGCCCAATGCGCCGGGTTGGGCGCGAAAGCGGTAGCGGGCGTTCCGGTTTCGCGCCCAAGCGGCGCAGGTTGATCAGTTGGCTCGATTGCGACCGAGGCTGGTCGCAGTCCAGCGA
>DATBKA010000608.1:0-12206 GCA_036556105.1 Ilumatobacteraceae bacterium
TCGTTTGTGATGTGGGACGGCGCGGCATGGTCGACCCGTTCAGTGGATGAACTTCCTCCACACCGCCAGGGCGTCCGCCTCGCTGTGCAACAGATTCGCAGCGCCGCCAGTTCGGAGTTGGCATTGGTCAGTGCAGATGCCGCCAACGACCCCGGAACCTTCGACGAGTATTCAGTCGGACTGATCATGCGCTCTGTCGACGCTGACGAATGGCACGCGCTCGACGTGCAGGGCCACATGAACTCGCCGGTGGCGATCTCGGGGTGGGGCGACCGGTTCGTCATCGCTGACATGTCGGCATCGGGCCGAACGCAGTGGTGGTCGTTTGATCCCCGAACCAGAGTCGCTGCCCCGCTCGGCGATTCCGCCGGTCAGCCACGCCTGGTCGCCGCGGCCGACGACGGCCTGTACGCACGCATTGAAGGAGCCGACCCGGGCGACGAGTCGCGCACCAGCCTGTGGTACTCCGCCGACGGAATGGAATGGTCAGCTGTCGACTTGCCCGGTGAGGCGTTGTCGGTGTGCTCGGACGGCACACGAGCCGCGGCATCGTGGGGCAACCCAATCGACGACGACACTGATGAGTTCGGCACGGTGTCGCTGTCGGACGGACAACCACAGCAACTCGGCGAACCGATCATGACCGAGCCCTACGCGGTTGTCGCCGAGTGGCGACGGGTCAGCCGCTGCGCCGTGTCGGAGTCCGACGCGATCACCACACACCTGTCCTACGACGGGATCTTGGCTACATCGACGCCGTCCGTCGAGCGGGCATCGAAGCCCCTCCCCGGTCACAGCGATGGTCGGCTGCTCTCGATGCTCGGCCCCGGGACCACCGAGACGTGGGTGCAAGACATCCTCTGGGACGGCAAGGAATGGGTTGCGGTCGGTCACCTCTCCGACTTCGAGATCTCGATGGACGCCGTTCTGTGGCGGTCGGCCAACGGCTCGACATGGTCGCGCGGAACGGTCCTGGCCGGGGGCCCAGGGAATCAGATCGCAAACTCTGTGACCGTTTCCGACGGCGAACTGGTCGTCGGTGGACTCGATGGACAGCACATCGCCATATGGCGAGTGCCGATCTAGTCAGCCGCTGGAGATGTCAACTCATTGATTCGGCGATGCGCACGGCATCGGCCTGGGAGATTTGGCCTTCGAGACGAATGGTGACGTCGCCCTCGACCCACAAAAGCGTGTTGCCTGCAATGTGGCCGGGCACATCGACGTCTTGGTTCTTGTCGTTGATGAAGAACACGAAGTGATCGCCACGGGTGATCCACAGCGCATGCGCGCCGTTGACCGTGAGTTGTTCGACGTCTGTCGTGTTGTTAAGGAACTTCTCGATTATGTCTCGGGAATCGCCGCTGAATTCCGTGATGATCAGCCCGACATCCGTACCCGGCGACGGCGGCAGGGTCGACGTCGCCGGATAGACGAAGGACACGATCCCGTTGTCGCGCAGGTAGACCGTCGGCCGCGGCAGGTCCGGGCCAGGCGCAACGAGCACGTGGTAGTCGACCGCGGATCGAGCCTCATCGAGATCAACCCGTTGTCCGAGGGCGAACGCGGTGCCGACAGGGGGCACGGTCTCGGCTGGACTGATCTCGTGCACCTTGACGCCTCCGATCCCGAATCGATGGGCGACGGCGGTCCGCACGCCGGGGATCAGGAGCGTCGAGGCGGTAGCCGCGACCGCAGCAGCACCTCGCCACCGTCGCTTCCGACGCCGCTTGGCCTCCGCATCGATGGCAGCGCGAACGTTGGACACGACGTCACTCGGCGGGCTCGCGTCCAACGACTCCCCGAGCGACTTGAGGGCGCTGATCATCTCGGCGTCGTGGTCGAGCGATTCAGCCATCGGACCTCACCTCACCCAATGTGCCGCGCAATCTCGCCAGGGCGCGCGACGATCTGGACTTGACGGTGCCGACCGGGCATTGCAGCGCGTCCGCGGTCTCCGCCTCCGAGAACTCGAGCAGGTACCGATAGACGATGACGTCGCGATCCTTGCGGTCGAGTCGCGTCAGCGCCGACCGCAAGCGCGCCCGGTCCATCGACTGCATCGTCGTATCCTCCGCTGACGATTCGACCGCCCCTCGGTTCGCTCCGACGGATTCGTTCAGTCGCTCCCGTCGCATCCGGCCACGCCGTCGATGTCGCGACTCGTTGGCAACGAACGCCACCAGCCACGGCCGAAACGGGCGCTCGAGATCGAACCGGGCGAGCGCCCGATGAGCCTTGACGAAGGCGTCCTGCACGATTTCGTCGACTTCGTCGAGTCCACCGAACGATCGTGCCGCGCGGACAGCAATCGCCGCGTGGCGGCGCACGAGCTCGTCGAATGCGGACGGGTCGCCTTGTCGAGCTCGGACGATCAACGTCGAATCGCTCTCCTCGGACCGACCGTCCGGCTCATCGCGCGAAGGAATGGAACGAATGACTGTCATGCGGGCTATTCCCGTCGTGAGAATACGCCGCTCGTGGATCGTCGCATGCTCAGCAGCCGTCGTCGCCCTACCACTGGCCGGGTACGGGTACCTGGCGTGGAGCACCCGTGACGCGCCAGCCAAAGCGACACTCCATCCGCGTGACACCAGCACCCCTGCATCCACGCCAGCCACAAGAGTCCGCGGGCTGAACGGAGAGTGGAAGGTCGTCGAGGCATCGGGTTTCGTCGGCTATCGGGTACGGGAAAAACTCGGTCCGATCTCGGCTCCGAGCGACGCTGTCGGCCGCTCATCGGCCGTAACTGGCAGCGCGACGTTCGAACACAACGATCTCCGAGCACTGGTCGTCGACGTCGACATGACTGCGCTGCGCAGCGACGTGGACAGCCGCGACGGACAGATGCGTCGCGAAGGCTTGCAGACCGACCGCTTTCCCAACGCGCACTACCAACTGGACACTCCCCTACGCTTCGCCGACCCAGTGGTGGGCAAGGTCATCGACGTCGTACTTCACGGATCGCTCACCTTGCACGGGGTGACACGGCCGGTCGACGTGCCGCTGCAGGCGCGCTGGGACGGCGACACCATCCAGGTGGCCGGATCGGCGCAGATCCACCTGTCCGACTTCGACATCGACATCAGCGGACTGGCCTGGTTCAAGATCGACGAGACGGGCACGTTCGAGTTCGAGCTCACGCTGTCGGCCGCGGGCCGAGCAACGCCGGTCACGCCGTCGACGATCCTCGCGCAGCCCGCCACTCCGACTGGCGAACCGGAGGACCCGCCATGTCCGGCGAGCACCTCGCCGGCCGATCTGCCGGCTGCGTTGCTGTTCACGGCGTACACCGACAACGGTCCACAGATCTGGATCGCCGGACCGGGTACGACAGCGCCTCGGCCGATCATCGACGAGGCGACGGACGCGACCTGGTCGCCCGACGGCAGCAAGATTGCGTTTGGCACCGCACCTCGCAGCGACGAGCCGCCCGTGCTGGCGATCGCGGACATCACCGGCAACGTGATCACGACCATCGACCAACCCGGAGCGGGACAGCCGGACTGGTCACCCGACGGAACCTCGTTGCTGTTCATCAGAGCGCGAGAGGGCGCGGACACCACCGAGATCTGGCAAGTTGGCGCGGACGGATCGAACCCGCATCGACTGGCGGGAGAAGGCGACGACGTGAGTCAGCCGCGCTGGACGCCTGACGGCAGCCGCATCATCTACACGCGCCACTCGCAAGGCACGAACGACGATGTGATGATCATGAACGCCGACGGCACATCGGCGAAAGCGCTCGCGGCGACGAACGCCTATGAGTACTCCGGCTCGATTCAAGGTGACAATCTGCTGTACGTCGTCGACGGTCGCATCCACATCGCGCGGGAGGCGGACCCATCCGCCGACGCGCTGTTGACCGACGGTCCGAACGACGGCGATCCGGCCTTGTCGGCAGACGGGAGCCTGGCCGCGTTCGTGCACCAGGCGAACATCTATCTGACGGGTACCGACCGTCACGAACGCTCGTGCTTGAGCGTCGGCATCTCGGTGGCGGGCGGCCTGCGCTGGGCGCCGGCGGATGTCGCGGGCTTCGGCGATGTCGTGGGTTTCGGGAAGACAGAAAGTTGAGCTGGCACTATCTGGTGCCCCCCCAGGGGCTCGAACCCTGAACCAACGGATTAAAAGTCCGCTGCTCTACCATTGAGCTAGAGGGGCGGGCGGCACCGGGGTGATGCCCGACAACGCGCCAGACTACGGCCACGATCGGCCGGGTCGGCGACCGGTTGCGTCAGCCGTTGCCCGACGATGGGCGAAATGCCACGAACGGACGCGCCGTGACGAATCGTCGCAGGGCCTCGTCGTCGCCGAGGTTCTCCCATCCGAGGACGACTCGCAGCAGGCGCAGCCGCCACGGGTGCCGGCGCCGGAACTCTCGGGCGACCGCACACGCCTCCTCCTCGGAGAGGAACCGTTGCGCTGGCATATATGTGTCGCCGCCGATCCGCACTTCGCACGCAGGGTTGGCGCGCAGGTTGCGCATCCAGTCCGTGTTCGGGCCCCATGCCGAACAGATGACGGCTTCACGGGTCTGCTCGTCGAAGCGAAGCACCATCGCGACCGCCTCGTGTCGGCGGCCGGTGACGCGACCGACGTGCACGAACATCAGGAACGTGTGGCCCAGCACAGTGCCGCGACCGCTGCGGTAGAGGCGCAGCGGCATCCGGAACAGAGCGAGCGCCGCCCGACCGGGTTGGTGACGCAACCCCAGCAACGGTTTCCGGGCCACGGAGCCGGAAACTCGGGATGGCCGCGAGTCATGCATCTCAGCCTGATGATGAGGACCGCGAGGCTGCCGGTGAAGAGCAGTTCGCTCCGATGTCCGCCGACCAACGTCCCGTCCCGATGTGAAAGGCTGGCATCCATCGCCGAGGCGTTCTTGCTCCCTGCGCAGCCGATCGGGTCGCTGGCCGATTATGTCGACGGCGGCGGCGGCTCCGGCCTGGCCCGGGCCAGGACGATGTCGCCGGGCGAGCTCGTCCAAGAGATCCAGCTCTCCCATCTGCGCGGCCGCGGTGGCGCCGGTTTCCCGACCGGGACGAAGTGGGGGTCGGTGCTCCGCGGCGAAGGGCAGACTCGGTACGCGGTGTGCAACGCCGCCGAAGGTGAACCTGGCACGTTCAAGGATCGGATGCTGCTCCGAACGATCCCCTACGCGGTGCTGGAAGGCCTGCTGGTTGCCAGCCATGCGGTCGGTGCAGAGGCCGCGTATGTCGCCACGAAGGCCAGCTTCACCCGCGAGATCGCACGGCTGCAGGGAGCGCTCGCCGAGATGGTCGATGCCGGGTGGGTCGACCGCCCGATCCACATCGTCACCGGGCCCGAGGAGTATCTGTTCGGCGAGGAGAAAGCGCTGCTCGAAGTGATCGAAGGCAACGAGCCCCTGCCGCGGTGGCTCCCTCCCTACCTGCATGGCCTGTTCGCCTCGCCGCAACTCGGGTGGGACGCCCGCAACGCGAGCGATCAGCCGTTCGGCGCCGACGGCGCCAACCCGACGTTGGTCAACAATGTCGAGACGCTCGCCAACGTGGCCTTCATCGTCGGGCGCGGCGCGGAGTGGTTCCGCTCGATCGGTACGGCGCGATCTACGGGCACGGTGTGCTGCACGGTCGTCGGCGACGTGGCCAAACCCGGCGTCGTCGAAGTCGAATTCGGCACGCCGCTGTCCGAGGTCCTGCGGCGCTGCGGCGGACCCGTGGGCGGTCGGTCCGTGCGCGCCGTGCTGTCCGGGGTCTCCAACCCGGTGATCATCGCCGACCATCTCGCCACCCCCGTGAGCTACGAAGGCTTCGAAGGCATCGGCAGCGGGCTCGGCTCGGCCGGGTTCATCGTCTACGACGACACCACGTGCATGGTCGAGGTGGCGGCCCTGCTCTCCCGCTTCCTGAGCGTCGAATCGTGCGGGCAATGTCCGCCGTGCAAGCTCGGCACCGGAGCGATCACCGACGCGCTTGGCCGCATCGCCTCGGGTTCCGGTGACGATTACGACCTGTCGATCATCGGTGAGCGGCTCCGCATCGTCACCGACGGCAACCGCTGCTTCCTGCCGGTCGAGGAGCAGCGGCTGATCTCCAGCTTGTTGACCACGTTCCCGGAAGACTTCGCCGCCCACCTCGAGACCGGGCAGTGCCCGCGGCCGCGTCAACTGCCGGTGCCGAAGATCGTCGACATCGCCGATGGCGTGGTGACCTACGACGATCGTCAAGCGCTGAAGCGACCTGACTGGACCTACGCCGAGCACTGAGGCTCGACGATGAATAGCCTCGGACCATGGTCGATCACGGCGCTGATCACGCTGCCAACATCGGTCCGAGCGGCCGCACGCCCGACACGGTGTCGGAGGCGATCGAGCTTCTCGCATCCGAGGGCTACGTCGACGAGCTACAACTCGCCGCAGATGGTCTCACCCTCGCCGGTTCGTGGGCGCGGCATCCGCTCGCCACGGCCACCGTCGACTACTCGTTCCGGTTCGAGGGTCCGAGCGATCCGGCGGACGAGGCGATCGTGCTCGGGGTGACCTGTACCGACTGGGGTCGCAAGGGGGTCATCGTCTCCGCCTACGGCCCGTATGCCGATCCCGAGCACGCCGTGCTGCTGGCCGCGTTGTCCAAGCCACCGGACGCACCTCCCAACCCGGCGAGAATCTGACCATGACGGCCGACGCCACGGACATCACTGCGTTCCTCGAGCTGGAGACGATGGTGTGGGAGGCGCTGCGCAACGGCGACGCCGACGCAGACGCGAGGCTGCTGGCCCCAGACTTCGTCGGCCTGTACTCGACCGGGTTCGCCAATCGGTCGGAGCATGTCGGTCAACTCGCCGGCGGGCCGACCGTCGCCGACTACGAGCTGCACGAGCCACGACTCGTGGTCGTGTCTGCCGACGACGTCTTGCTCTGCTACCGGGCGGACTGGCACCGGCTCACGGCCGGGGGACGCGGCCGGCGTGAGTCGATGTACGTCAGCTCGCTGTGGTCCAACCGCACCGGGCAATGGGTCAACGTCTTCAGTCAGGACACGCCCGCCGCCTCGCCCTGACCGCCGCGCTGACGGGACGATCGACGATCGGGCCATCCCGACCAACCGACGCGGCCTTCTGGCCCTATGCCGAGGACGCAGCGCTGTCCACACTCAACGTGGCAGATAGATCTCTGCCTGTGGCAACGACAGGACGCCTGTATGCGACCGCATCGCCGGGGCAACCAGGAGCAGGGCGAGCAGCCCGCTTCACCGCGCCTCGCCACCGCATCCTCGGTGTACCTGCTGGCGATGGCCCCGCTGACCATCCTCTACTACGCCCTCCCCACCGAGACCGCCAAGTTCGTCGTCTGGCCGATCATCGGCTGGTCGTCGGTCTTCGCCATCCTGATCGGAGTCCTCCGCAACCGTCCGGCGGCGCCGACTGCTTGGTACCTGCTCGCCGCCGGCGTCACCGCGTTGATCATCGGCGACAACCTGTCCAGCTACCAGTTCCTCATGCCCCAGACCGATGCAGCCACCGGGCCGTCGTTGACCGACATCATGTATCTGGCGATGTACCCACTGTTGTTCGCCGGCCTGGTGGTCCTGGTGCTACGGCGGACCGTGGCTCGCGACCGCACGGTTGCGCTCGACGCAGGGATCATCACCGGCGGGCTCGGATTGGTCTGGTGGATCCTCTTCCTCGCCCCGTACTACCGCGATGGCTCGTTGCACGGGATCGATCGGTTGGTCGCGATCGCGTTCCCGTTCGGCGACATCCTGATCGTCGCCACAGCGGTTCGGCTCGCAGTCGGCGGTGGCCCGCGCTTGCGCTCGTTCTGGTTGCTCGCCGTCGGGTTGTGGTCGTTGTTGGTCGCCGACGCGCTCTACGGCTACTTCACGCTCAACAGTTCGTTCAGTGAGCACACGTTCGTCGACATCGGCTGGATCGTGTTCTACATGACATGGGGCGCGGCGGCCCTTCATCCGTCGATGCGATCGGTCACCGACGGCGGACCGTCCACGAGGTCGATGAGCCCGAAGCGCCTCAGCATCGTCGGCAGCGCAGTGCTCGTCCCACCGCTGATGCTGTTCGCACAAGACGCCGTCGGCGATGTGTCGGACGCGACACCCATCGCCTTGACCGGCGCCTGGTTGTTCGTGTTGGTCCTGATCCGGATCGTCGGCATCGTCCGCAGTGCGGCGAACGCGCGCAGCGAGACGCGCATTCGTGCCCTGGTCGACAAGTCGTCCGACGCGATCCTCGTGGTCGACGGCGAAGCGAGGATCCGCTACCACTCCGCGGCAGCCGAACGAATCTTTGCCCGCAACGCCGCAGATCTCGACGAGGCCTTCCTGACCGACCTCCTGCGAGTCGCCGATGCGCAAAACCTGCGCGTCATCCTCTCCAACGGCAGCCCGACGACCAACGTCGAGTGGAGAGTCCGACCACCTGACGGCAAATGGCGCGACCTGGAGGTCGTTGCCGACGACCTGCGCGGCACGGCCGAGGTCAACGGCCTGGTCTTGACCCTGCGCGATGTGACGCGGCGCAAGCAACTCGACATGGAGTTGCGCCACCAAGCACTGCACGACTCGCTGACGGGTCTTCCCAACCGAGTTCTGTTCATGGACCGCGTCGAGCAGGCAATGCGCCGCGCCGAACGTCGCGGCGGCTCGGTGACGGTGCTGTTCCTCGACCTCGATGACTTCAAGCTGATCAACGACAGCCTCGGTCACGGAGCCGGCGACTCGTTGCTGATCGCGGTCGCGGCGCGCCTGCTCGCGTCGATCCGCGCCGGTGACACCCTCGCTCGCCTGGGCGGCGACGAGTTCGGGTTCCTGCTCGACACCGGAGAGGTGGAGGAAGGTGAGGCCACGGCGAACCGCATCGAGCACGTGTTGCGCGAACCGTTCGTCGTCGGTGACAAGCTCATCCAACTTTGGGCGAGCACCGGCATCGCCGCCGGATCGTTGCGGATCAAGACCCCTGACGACCTGCTGCGCGACGCCGAGTTGGCGATGTACCTCGCCAAACGGAACGGAAAGAACCGGTTCGAGCTGTTCCGCCCGGAGATGCACGACGACGCGACACGCCGCCTCGACATCGCCGCCGAGCTGCTTGGAGGCATGGAACGCAACGAGCTGTTCCTTCACTACCAGCCGATCGTCGACATCCATTCCGGTGCGATCGTCGGCATCGAGGCCTTGGTTCGATGGCAGCATCCGCGACGCGGGTTCCTGCCGCCCGATGAGTTCATCCCGATCGCCGAGACCACCGGGCTGATCGCCCAGCTCGACAAGTGGGTGCTGAACGAAGCCTGCGGCCAAGTGGCCGCGTGGAAGAGCGAGCACCGCTGCGACGAGTCCTTCTACATCAGCGTCAACGTCTCCGGTCGCCACCTGCAGGACCGCAACCTCACCCGCGATGTGCGAGACGCGTTGGCAGTGTCGGGTCTCGACGCCGGATCGCTCGTGCTCGAAGTGACCGAGACGGCGTTGATCGACGACGTCGAATCGGCCACGGCGATTCTCGCCCGCCTCAAGGAGATCGGGGTGCGGATCGCCGTCGACGACTTCGGCACCGGCTACTCGTCGCTGACCCACCTGGTCAAGTTCCCCCTCGACATCGTCAAGATCGACAAGTCGTTCGTCGACCGTGTTGCCAACGGGAACGGCGGCGACGTGATGGTCCGCGCCGTGATCGACTTGTCGCACAAGCTCGGTCTGGCCACGGTGGCCGAAGGTGTCGAGGTCGACCTGCAGGCACTCGCACTCGAAGACCTCGCCTGCCGATGGGCGCAGGGCTACCTGTACTCGCGGCCGGTGCCAGCCGAGGACATGGCCGCGCTGCTCGATGCCCGGCATCTGCCGGCGACGCGACAAAAGCGAGGAGGTGCCGTCAGAGCGTCATGATCTCCACCCGACAACCCTCCTGGCCCCGCCTCGAGACGCCGCTGACCGACATCTCCTCGGCGACAGCAGACACCGCGTACATCCGTCGCTACGCCGAGCTCGGCGCGATCTTGACCGCCATCACCGCGATCAGCTGTCTGCTCTACTTCGTGGCGACGCCCGAGGGGCAGCATCGCTTCGCTCTGCAGATGCTGTGCGCGCCTGCCGTCGCCATCGCCGCAGCAGTCATGTTCGTTGCTCGGCGGCTGGTCGGTGGACGATGGGAGATACCGTTCTTCTACTGCTTCTCCGCGGCAGCGATGGTGCTGATCACCGCCGTCTCTGCCTTCGACGGTGGCGCTTCGAGCCCGCTCAGTGTGCTGCTGATCCTGCCGGTCGTGTACACGTCGATCAGCTATCCGATGGCAGGCGTCTGGGTGATCACGTGCACTGCTCAGAGCGTGATGCTGCTCTTGATGGCGCTGGGCGACGACTGGAGCGCGGTCTCATGGCTCCGCTTCGTCATACTGATCGTGTTCAACATCCTCGCCGTCACCTCGGCGACCAACCGCGCCACGTACCAGGCGTCGGGGCGCGAATTGGCAGTGCGGGCGATGCACGACGACCTGACGCGATGCCTGAGCTACGGAGCGTTCAACGACTGCCTTCGACTCGAAGCGGCGCGAGCGACGCGCCACGGGCGCCCGTTCACCGTTCTCATCGCCGACGTCGACTACTTCAAGCAGATCAACGACACGTTCGGGCACCCGATCGGCGATGACGTGCTGCGCCGTCTCGCCACCGCGCTCACCAACGGGACGCGAACCGAAGACGCCGTGGGCCGGCTGGGAGGCGACGAGTTCGGGATCCTCCTTGTCGACACGCATGCCGGTGCGGGCCACGCCCAAGCCGAGCGGCTGCGAATGTTGATGCGCGGCGTCGAGCTGTCGGCACAGGTCACGGTCAGCATCGGCGTCGCGACGTGGACCGGCCCTGGCGATTCGGCAGCCGACGTGCTGCGTCGCGCCGACACCGCTCTCTACGCGGCAAAGGCCGCCGGGCGCGACCGCACCCTCTGCGACACGGCCCTCGCCTCGGCGTGATCAGGCCTTGCCCTGGGCGTGAACGAGCAAGGCCCGTTCGCCCAGCGCAGCGAGAACCTCCGGCCCGCACTCGGCCCGCATCCGAGCGAACACCGAATCTTCTTCGCGCGCGAAGTGACCTTCGACCTCGAGCAGCAGCGCGCTACCGCGCTTGATGAACGCATAGTCGTTCGGATCCAGCTCGCGCATCTCGGCGAGCAGACCGTTGAGCTCCTCGTGCTCACCGAGCCGGCGTTCGAGGGTTGTGTCGCTGCTCGAGTGGACCAAGGCCAGGAACGCGGGAAACAGGATCTCCTGTTCGATCTCCTCGTGGACGGTCAGTGCCTCGACGATGCGCACGTACAAGCGGCGGATCTCGTCCGGGTCGTCTTCGGTGTCGAGCCGCTCGGCGAGCTCGTCGATCAGCCGATGATCGCGCTCCAACAGATCGATCACATCGACTTCGCTGGCCATCGCCGACTCCTCTCGTCGCGCTCGTTGGAGCTCTCGTCGTCATTGTGGAGGCTCATCGTTTGACCGGACAGTGCCGAAGGTCCGGACCCTCACGGACCATGGCGAAGTGCTCGCGGATCAAGGCCACAAGTCCCGATCCAAGAGCGGGCGAGCTCATTTACCATCACGACGGAGTCGAGAGAGAGCAGCTGCGATGAGCGAGAGCGACGGCAACGCCGGTGGCGCCGGACACGAGGTGCTCTCCAACACGCGCCTGACCCCAGACGTGCATCGCCTCGTCGTCCGCGCTCCACGAGTGGCCGCAATCTGCCGGCCCGGACAGTTCGTGATCGTCCGCCTCGGCGACGGCGCCGAGCGCATCCCGTTGACGATCGCCGAACGCGACGAGCAAGCCGGGTCGATCGTCCTCGTCATCCAAGCCGTCGGCAAGAGCACCTCCGACCTCGTCGCCGTCCCCGCCGGAGGACATCTTCACGACGTTGCCGGCCCACTCGGTGCACCATCGGAGCTCGTCGCCACGGGCACGGCAGTCTGCGTCGCCGGGGGCGTGGGCGCTGCGGTCGTCTTCCCCATCGCCCGGCAGCTCGCCGACCTCGGCGCCACCGTGATCACCGTGCTCGGAGCGCGAACGTCCGATGGGGTGATCTACGCTGACGAGTTCGCGTCGATCGGCGAGCTCGTGGTGTGCACGAATGACGGCACCGTCGGCCGGCACGGGCTTGTCACCGACGCGCTCGCCGATCTCCTCACCGATCGCCGAGCGGACGTGGTGTACGCCGCCGGCCCCGTG
>DATBKA010000609.1:0-3795 GCA_036556105.1 Ilumatobacteraceae bacterium
TTCAGTTCCGGCGGTCACCTCGACTGCTCCTGGCGGCCCGACACCGACCGATTCCGCGCCCGAGTCGAATGCACCGAAGACGGCGATCGTGCCCGACCCGGCGCAGCAGTGCTGATCAGCGTTCCAGCGCGGCAGTCACGGCGGCGACGATCCCGGACGGGCCGTCGACAAGAGCGAGTCGTGCGCCACACTCATCCGTGAACCGCACCGCCTCCTCGCAGTCGGATCGCGGGGCGATCACCGCCAGCTCGCTCAACCGGCTGGCCGCGCCGTGCACGTCGCCATCCACGGTCGAGCGACAATCGCTGAGCAACACGGTGATCTTGCGCGCCGCCCTGCTCCGCGCCAGTTGATCCGCCGCGGCGCGAAGGGCCCGCGCCAGATCGGTCGTGCCATGGCCGCGCAGCACGAGGAGGTCGGTGACGACGCGCTCGGCCGCCTTCGGGGCATCCTGACTCTTGAGGGCGACGACGTCGTTGCTGAACGCGAGCACGCTGTAGTCGGCAGGGTTGCGCGACGCGACGGCGGCTGCGGCGATCGCCGCCGTTGCCAATGGCCCGCCTCCCATCGATCCGCTGCGATCGACGACCAGACAGATCGCCGTCTGTGGAGTCGTCCACGACCTGATCCGCAACCGCTCCACATCGACGGCGGCACCGCCGGCCTCCGCTTCGGCGATCGCCTCGAAGCTGGCGTCGAGGTCGAGGTCGCCGCCGTCGGGTCGATACGGCTGGGCGGCGAGCCGGCCGACGCCGCCGCGACGCGCCGGACCACGCCTGGCCAGGTCGAGGAACAAGCGCGCCGCCAACCGCCGGGCAAGATCGCTCAGCCGCCGATCGGTTGCACCGGTCATCTCGGCAAGCAGCGCCAGCGTGGCGTCGGGGTCGTCTCGGAGTGCATCGTCGACGGCCGACTCGTCGAGTTGACCGACCTCGGGCGAGATCTGCTCGAACCTCGGGTTGCTGGCGAGCTGACGCCGCGACGTGGTGCGACGCATCGCCTCTGCCACCGCGGCATCGGCGGCGGCGCCTTCGCGGGTCAGCTGGCCGGGCGGTGCGCCCCGTTCGGGGCCGCGACTTTTCCCTCTGGCTCGTGTTGCTGACCGAACACCTCGGTCCACAGCTCGGTGACGACCGACTCGGCGGTGCGGATGACGCCTTCGCGAAGGCGCAGACGGCCGGACAGGGCCACGATCGCACTGTCGAGACCGACTTCGAACGAGGTCGGCGAGGCACGCCGGAGCGGGGCGAGCGCGGCGGCGACGGCAGCGACGTCGATCGCGCCGCGGACCGACGAGCCGACGCGGACGTCGGGATGGTTGCGCGTGCGCCGGACGACATCGACGACCTTGGCCAGCCATTCCGAGTCCGGTGAGGGATCGATGTGGCGGACCACGATCTCCTGCTCGTCGCCGGGAGACTGGTAGTCGACGGCCAGCCGGCAGACGCGGTCGTACACGGCGCTGCTGATGCGCGCCGTTCCGACGGCGTCGAACGGGTTCATCGCCGCAACGAGACGAAAGCCGGGCTCGGCGACGACGCGACCGAGGCGCGGCACGTGCAATTCGCGTTCACTCATCAGTGTGATCAACACGTTCAATGTCTCTTCGGGGATGCGGTTGATCTCCTCGACGTACAACAGCGACCCGTCGCGCATCGCCGCGATCAGTGGTCCATCGACGAACACGTCGGGGTCATATCCATCGGCGAGGACACGGGCGGGATCGAAGTGACCGATCAGGCGCGCCGGCGTGAGCTCGGCGTTGCCTTCGACGAACTCGAAGCCGAACCCGAGCTCGTCGGCGACGGCGCGCAGCAGTGTGCTCTTGCCGGTGCCCGGCGGACCTTCCAACAGGACGTGCCGGTCGGCGGCGAGTGCCGCGACCACCAGCTCGACCTCGCGTTGCCGGCCGACGACCCGACCGAGCACGCGCTCGACCAACGTCGCCGCATCAGCCATGCTCAGTCGTACACCAGCACGCCGCGGATGTTCTTGCCCGCGTACATGTCGGCGTAGCCGTCGTTGATCCCTTCGAGCGGGTAGGTGCTCGTGACGAGGCCGTCGAGATCGAGTTGGCCCTGCGTGTACATCTCCAACAGCTTGGGGATGTCACGTCGCGGATTGGCAGAGCCGAACAGCGAGCCGATGAGCTGCTTCTCGAACGCCGTGAGCATGATCGCAGGGACGGCGATCGACGCCTCCGAGCTGGGGTGGATGTTGGTGACGACGATCTTGCTGCGCTTGCCGCCCAACCAGAACGCTTGCCCCAGGGCGTCGCCGTTGCCGACGCCCATCGTCATGATCACCTTGTCGAAGCCGCGGTTCCAGGTCGTCTCGCCCATGGCCGCAAGCGCTTCGTCGATCGACTCGTGCGTGTGAGTCGCCCCGAACTCCATCGCCTTCTCGCGCTTGAACTCGACCGGATCGATGGCGGCGATGACGCGTGCCCCGGCCATCTTCGCACCTTGCACCGCGTTCGCCCCGATGCCGCCGATGCCGACGATCGCGACCGTGTCGCCAACTTCGACACCGGCCGCGTAGACGGCGGAGCCCCAGCCGGTGACGACGCCGCAACCGAGCAGGCAGGCTCGATCGAGGGGGATGTCCTTGTCGATCTTGATGCAACTCACTTCGTTGACGACGGTGTGGTGGGCGAACGTGCCGAGCACACCGATCGCCAATCGCAGGTCCTGGCCGCGAGCGTGATGGCGAGTCGTGCCGTCGGAGACTTGCATCCCTGCCGTCGTCGTCGATCCGAAGTCGCACAGGTTGCTGTGCCCGGACGCACAACTCGGGCAACGCCCGCACGCCGGCACGAACCCGAACACCACATGGTCGCCGGGCGCCACCGAGTAGACACCGGGACCGACCTCGAGCACGACTCCCGCTCCCTCGTGACCGCCGATGCACGGTGGCTCGGCGGTGACGCCGGCGAGGTCGCCGGTGACAACGTGCTCGTCGCTGTGGCACATGCCGCTGGCCGCCAACTTCACCAGCACCTCTCCCACCTTCGGCGGGTCGAGCTCGATCTCCTCGACGCTCCAAGGCGTCTTTCGCTCCCACAAGATCGCAGCTTTGGTCTTCACGATGTACCCCCCGGTTTCGCCTCGGTGTGCGGCCCGCACGTTACTGCCCGACGTGTCGACGGCAACATCCCGAAGAACGTGTGATCCGCGTAGCCTTGAGCGACGAATACCGTTGTTCGAAGACCGAAAGCACGCCGTTGACCACCCCCGACATCCCCCCCGAGATCGGTGCCCAGCTCGCCTCACTGAGCGAACAGCCACCGTCGATCGACATCGGCGACGTTATGCGTGCTGCCCTGGTGGCTCGAGCGGCGATCCCGATGGACCCGCCACCGAGCGGCGACGAGGTCGCTGCGTTCGGGCGAGCGGTCGACGACGTGCGCCGCACCTTGGCGTTGCTCACCACAGCGCACTGGTCACTGCCGGCGGTCAACGGTCTGAACGTCGGTGAGCTCGTCGGCCATCTCATCGGAACACAGGTCACGATGGCCGCCGAACTGGGCTTGCGCGGCGCGGTGGCCGGCGCCGAGGACCACATCGAATCGACGCGCGAATGGATCCGAGCAGCGAGGGCGCTCACACCATCCATCGGCGTCGAGGAGTTTGCTCGCCACAGTCGGGTCATCACCACCCACTTGGCCACGCTCGACTCCGACGGCCTCGCCGCGCCGGCGCGGTTCGGCCCGATCCAAGCCGATATGCGATTCGTCCTGGTTGGCAGGGTGTTCGAACTGTGGACCCACGACAACGACCTGCGCACTGCTGCTGG
>DATBKA010000610.1:0-5433 GCA_036556105.1 Ilumatobacteraceae bacterium
ATGCGCTACTCGGGCACCAGCACGTCCGTGGCCTCCTTGCCCGACATGCAGGCGCGCACGGTGATCCTCTACACGTTCTCGAAGAAGTTCGCGATGACCGGATGGCGGCTCGGCGCGGCGATCGGCCCGGAGGAGGTCATCGCCCACATTGCCAAGATCAACACCAACGACGAGAGCTGCACCACGCACTTCGTGCAAGAGGCGGGCATCGAAGCCCTGCAGGGGGATCAAGCTGGATCGGCGGCGATCCTGGCCGAGTTGGAGCGCCGGCGCGACGCAGCCGTCGACGAGCTGCAAGCCATCCCCGGCTTCGACGTCGCCAAGCCGGAGAGCACGTTCTACCTGTTCCCGAACGTCACCCAGGCGATGGCGGCGATGGACTTCACCGATGTCGCCGAGTTCGCGGACGCGGCACTGCGCGCCACCGGCGTGTCGTTCTGTACGCGCCGCCACTTCGGTCGGCCGTTGCCGGGGGAGAGCGAGCAGTATGCGCGGTTCGCCTACTCGGGCATCTCCATCGACGACATCCGCACCGGGCTGGGCCGGCTGCGGCAATGGATCGAGGCCGCCTGATGGCGATGTCGCGGATCATCGTCGCCGGACACATTCCGGATGCCGGCCTCGATGTGCTGCGACCGCATGGCCACGTGTGGGGATGGAAGCACGACGAACCGATCGGCGTCGAGCAACTCTACGAGCGCATCGCCGGTGCCGACGCCGTGCTGACACTGCTGACGACGAAGGTCGATGCCGCCTTCCTCGACGCCGCCGGCGCGCAGCTCAAGGTCGTGTCCAACGTCGCCGTCGGGTACAACAACATCGACGTCGCTGAATGCCGCCGGCGCGGGGTGATCGCCACAAACACACCCGGGGTGCTGACCGACGCCACCGCTGACATCGCCATGGCGCTGATCCTGATGGTCACGCGGCGGCTGGGCGAGGGCGAACGAATCGTCCGCTCCGAGGAGCCATGGCAATGGGGGATGTTCATGCTGCTCGGCACCGGCATTCAAGGTCGCCGCCTGGGCATCGTCGGGATGGGGGCGATCGGGCAGGCCTTGGCGCGTCGCGCCAGGGCCTTCGGCATGACGGTTGCGTACACCAACCGCGCCGCAGTCGCCCCCGAGATCGAGGCGGAGCTCGAGGCCGATCGGCTCAACCTCGATGAGCTGCTGGCAACGTCCGACATTGTCTCGATCAACTGCCCGTACTCGGCCGAGACGCATCACCTGATCGGCGCCGAGCAGTTCGAACTGATGCGTGAGTCGGCGTTTCTCGTCAACACTGCGCGCGGCCCGATCGTCGACGAGGCCGCGCTCGTGGATGCGTTGCGCAGCGGCTCGATCGCCGGCGCCGGGCTCGACGTCTACGAGCACGAGCCGGCCCTCGAACCGGGACTCACCGAGCTCGACAACGCCGTACTGATCCCGCATCTCGGCTCGGCTACGAACGAGACGCGAGCGGCAATGGCCACCCTGGCGGCGCGCAACACCGTTGCCGTGCTGACCGGCCAGCCGCCGCTGACACCGATCACTTGATCGTCACCCGCCGACAACCTCGGCCGCGGTAGCGCGGCGTCGCCGGTCGTCGCTCCTGTGAGGACATGAACGTGCAGCCGATTCATGTCCTCACAAGAGTCGCCTAGCTCACCTCGCTGGCGAACTCAGGCGACGATTACCTCGTAGTCGTCAGGGTTGACGTCCCGGGTTTGCTGCCAGTACTCGAGCAGGCTGAACGGCCAGTTCTGGGCGACGCGGCCGGACGCGCTCTTGTACCAGCTGTTCACATCGGAAGCGCCCCACGCCATCATCTTGTTGCCCTCGTCGATGCGCACGTTGTAGGCGTCATGCACGTCTTGCTTGCAGCTCAGCGCGCCTTCTCCCGTCCCCAGTACATGACGCAGGTACTGCATCACGTAGTGCACCTCGCACTCGGAGAAGTAGATGATGCTGCCGTTGACGACGATGTTGGTGTTCGGCCCGTACAGCATGAAGAAGTTGGGGAACTCGGGCACGACGATGCCCAGGTAGGCGCGGGCATTTCCGTTCCACCGCTCGGGGAGTCGGGCACCGTTGCGGCCCGTCACGTGCATCGGCGTGAGGAACTTCGACGCCTGGAAGCCGGTGCCGTAGATCAGCACGTCGATCTCGTGCAGCATGCCGTCGGCCATTCGCAGCCCAGATGGCTCGATGGCAGTTATGTGATCCGTGATCAACTGCACGTTGTCACGCTTCAACGTGGCGGCCCAGATGCCGTTGTCGCGCAGGATTCGCTTCGCTGCCGGTGGATAGTCCGGCATCACCTGGGCCAGCAGGTCGGGGCGGTCGCCGAAGCACAGTCCGAGATACATGCCGAGCATCAGTCGCATCTGCTCGTTGAGCGCACTGACCGAGTGCCCCTGCCCATCCCACTCCGGGTCGACGTGGCAAGCCGGCAGCATGCCTTCGGCGTAGCGCCAGAACAGCCAGAAGCGGTACCACTGGCTGCAGTAGGGGAGATGGTTCAGCAGCCACCGTTGCCCCTCGGGGAAGTCGTCGTGATAGTCGAGCGTCGGCGCCAACCAATTCGCCGTCCGTTGCATCACGAGCACCTGCGCCGCTTGCTCGGCCACGATCGGGATGAACTGCGCTGCGCTTGCTCCGGTGCCGATCACGGCGACGCGTTTGGCGTCGAGATCGATGTCGTGGTTCCACTCAGCGGAGTGGAAGGCGGGTCCAGCGAAGGTGCCGAAGCCTGGGATGTCGGGATACTTCGGCCGGTTCAGTTGCCCGGTGGCGCTGATCACGGCATGGAAGCGCTCGCGCGACGTGCGTCCGTCGCTGGTCACCTCGAGGGTCCACGGCTCGTCGCCGCCATCCCAGGTCATCGCGTCGACCGTCGTCGCGAAGCGGACCGAGGACAGCAGGTCGTGATCGGCGGCGAACTTGCGGAAGTAGTCGAGCAGTTCCGGCTGCGTCGAGAAGTGCTGCGGCCAATCGTCGCGCTGGGCAAACGAATAGCAGTAGAGGTGGCTGGCGACATCGACGCGACAACCCGGGTACGTGTTCTCCAGCCACGTGCCGCCGACATCGGAGTTCTTCTCGAACACCTCGACGTCGATGCCGGCCTGACGGAGCCGGTAGGCGGCCAGCAGCCCCGACATTCCGGCGCCGATGACCGCGACGCGGAACTGGCGGCCGGGGGCGATGTCTGCCGCTCGCCACGTCGGTGCGCGCAGGTCGCGGGCGGGGTCGCCGAGCTCCTCGAGGAGCAGGGCGACGTGATCGTGGCTCGGCTCGGTGTCCATCATCCACTCGATGATCGGCCGCACCGACTGCGCGGTGGGCACCGGAGGGCTGGGCCATCCGGCGTCGCGCATCGCTGTCAGCGCGCCCACTGCTCGAGTGCGCGCCTGCTCCTGTTGCGCGGGTGTCCAGCCGCCTTGTGGTTCGTGGTGCTTGGTCGCGTCGAGGCGCAGGTCGGGCCCAATGAGGCCCTGATCACCGGACACGTGGGCCAGCGTGGCCAGCAACGAAGGGAGGTCGGCGACCGCGACCATGTCACTCAACGCCTGATCAGAGATCGTATATGGCGGGGTTTCATCCGCTGCAGCCATGTACGGGACTGTAGGTCGACCGGTAACGTGGCCCTGCACCATGCGAGCATCACTTGCCGACCTCCTGGCCGCCGGGCGCACGTTGCTGGCCGACGGCGCCACTGGCACGAACTACTTCGAGCGCGGCCTCGGCGCCGGCGACCCACCGGAGCTGTGGAACGCCGACCATCCCGATCGCGTCCGCACGCTCCACCAACAGTTCGTCGATGCCGGCGCCGACATCCTGCTCACCAACACGTTCGGGTGCAATCGGCATCGCTTGAAGCTGCATCGTGCCGAGGGCCGCGTGTACGAGTTGGCCAAGCTCGCTGCCGAGTTGGCGTGCGAGGTTGCCGACTCGACGCCGCGCGAGATCGTCGTTGCCGGCTCAGTCGGGCCGACGGGCGAGCTCTTCGAACCGCTCGGCGCGCTCACCTTCGACTCCGCAGTCGAGTCGTTCACCGAGCTGGCGCAGGGGTTGAAGGACGGCGGCGCCGACGTGGCCTGGATCGAGACGATGTCGGCCGCGGAGGAGATCCGGGCCGCGGCCACCGGAGCGCTGCGCGCCGGGTTGCCGTACACGGCGACGTGCTCGTTCGATACCGCCGGGCGAACGATGATGGGGTTGCTCCCCGGCGAGCTGTCCCACGTGTTCGACGAGCTGGATCGTCCACCGGTGGCGATCGGCGCCAACTGTGGGGTGGGTGCCAGCGACATCCTCGTGTCGCTCCTGGCCATGACCGAACGCGATGTGCACACGTATCTCATCTCCAAGGGCAACTGCGGGGTGCCGCAGTTCGTCGGCACCGAGGCGGTGTACACCGGCACCCCCGAGTTGATGGCCAAGTACACACAGCTGGCGGTCAAGGCTGGGGCGAGGATCGTCGGTGGCTGCTGCGGTACCTCACCCACCCACTTGGCCGCGATGCGCAAGTCGCTCGACGAGCTGATCGCCAAGCCGACGCTCGACGACATCATCGAAGCGGTCGGCCCGTTGGTCAACGCGGCACCTTCGGTCGGTGGTCCCGAACGCGAGCGAAGGCGCGGTCGGAGGGGCGAGTAATCTCCGCTCGGTGTCGGCCCGCCGGCCGCTGATACGGAGGTTCGGATGTCACAGCAGGTTCGTGGAGTCGTGGCGCGTTCGAAGGGCGCGCCGGTGTCGATCGAGACGATCGTCGTTCCCGACCCCGGCCCTGGCGAAGCGGTCGTCGCCGTGCAGGCGTGTGGGGTGTGCCACACCGATCTGCACTATCGCGAAGGTGGCATCAACGACGACTTTCCGTTTCTGCTCGGCCACGAGGCCGCCGGGGTGGTCGAATCCGTCGGCGACGGTGTCACCGAGGTCGCACCGGGCGACTTCGTGATCCTCAACTGGCGAGCGGTGTGCGGCACCTGCCGGAGCTGCCTGCGCGGCCGGCCGTGGTTGTGCTTCAGCACCTTCAATGCCACCCAGAAGATGACCCTCACCGACGGCACCGTGCTGTCACCGGCGCTCGGAATCGGCGCGTTCGTCGAGAAGACGCTGGTCGCCGCCGGGCAGTGTACGAAGGTTGATCCGGCCGTGCCGGCCAGTACCGCCGGCTTGCTCGGTTGCGGTGTGATGGCCGGCATCGGCGCAGCGATCAACACCGGCAACGTCGGCCGCGGCGATTCCGTCGCCGTGTTCGGCTGCGGAGGCGTCGGCGACGCGGCGATCGCCGGAGCGCGGCTCGCCGGCGCGCACACGATCATCGGCGTCGACATCGACGATCGCAAGCTGGAGTGGGCCAAGGAGTTCGGGGCCACGCACACGTGCAACTCGCGCAACACCGACCCGGTCGAGTACATCAAGTCGGTGACGGGTGGAAACGGTGCCGACG
>DATBKA010000611.1:0-4326 GCA_036556105.1 Ilumatobacteraceae bacterium
CCGCCGCCGCCGCCAGACGCGGCGTGGGAGGAGTGGGACCGTCGCGGCGTCAACCAGTTCCGGCTCCTGCACCTGTTCTTGGCCAGGTTCCGCGACATTGCCGATGCCGAGCTGCCCGGCCTGACCGACGCCATGGTCGCGGCCGGAGCATTGCGGACCAACCCGCTCGACGGCATCCCCATGGAGATGACCGGCGGGCGCCAACCCGGCGACGAGCGCTTCGAGTTGGTCACGGCGCGACGGCCGGTCGGCGAGGCGGTGATCGCCGCGGCCGCCGCGAACACGCCTGGCCTGACGATTCGCCGCGGCGTGGCCGCGTGCGCGGTCGTGTCCGAGCCAGGGCCCGACGGGATCCTGCGCGTCACCGGTGTGCGCACCGACGACGGCGAAACGATCAGCGCCGACCTCGTCATCGACTCCGGCGGGCGGCGCTCGTCGATGGCCCAGTGGCTGCGCGACGCCGGGTCGGCAGGGCCGCAGGAGATGATCGAGGACTCCGGCTTCGTCTACTACGGACGCCACTTCCGCTCGGCGGACGGGTCGATCCCGCCGGCGCTGGGTGGCAACCTGCAGCACTACGGCTCGGTCTCCACGCTGACCCTGCCCGCCGACAACGGGACCTGGGGCGTGGGCATCGTCACCAGCGCCAAGGATTCCGCGTTGCGCAACATGCGCGACAACGACTGCTGGACCACGGTCGTCAGCGCCTTTCCGCTGATCGCTCATTGGATCGCCGCCGAACCGCTCGACGACGTGAAGGTGATGGCCAAGATCGAGGACCGCCATCGCACCTACGTGGTCGACGGCACGCCAGTGGCCACCGGCGTGGTTCCCCTCGCCGACGCGTGGGCGTGCACGAACCCATCGCTCGGCCGCGGCATCTCGATCGGAATGCTCCACGCGTCGGCCCTCCGCACCTTGTGCCGCGAGGTCCCGCTGCAGGATCACCCGGATCTCGTTCTGCGCTGGCACGAGCTCACCGCAGCGCAGGTCGAGCCGTATTTCGCCGACACCCTTGCGTTCGACCGCCATCGCTTGGCCGAAGTCGAAGCGTGCATCGAAGGTCGCCCCTACGAGACCGAAGACCCAGGGTGGCTGTTGGGCAACGCACTCGCCAACTCGGTCGCCAAAGATCCCGAGTGTCTGCGCGGCTTCATCTCCATCGCTCTGTTGCTCGAGCGCGGCGTCGACGTGCTGTCGCGGCCGGGCCTCGCCGAGAAGGCGATCGCGCTCGCCGACGACGCGCCGCCGCCCGGACCCGATCGTGACGAGATGCTCCGCTTGGTCGGTGCCTGAGAAAGGTTGGTCATGAAGAACGTCGAGCTTGGCGATCTCACATTCGCGGTCGAGGATCAAGGCAGCGGGCCCCCTGTCGTCCTGCTGCACGGGTTCCCCGACTCGCACGCCCTGTGGCGCAACCAAGTGCCCGCGCTCGTTGACGCCGGCTTCCGCGTCATCGCCCCTGACCTCCGCGGCTTCGGCGAGTCGTCGAAGCCACAGGAGGTTGACCGCTACGGCGTGCTCGATCTCGTCGGTGACGTGCTCGGCATCCTCGACTCGTGCGAGGTGCCACGCGCCCACGTCGTCGGGCACGACTGGGGCGCGGCATTGGCGTGGGCCATGGCGGCGTTCGCCGGCGATCGCGTCGACCACCTCGTCGCCCTGTCCGTCGGTCACCCGTCGGCCTTCCGCGACGCCGGCTACGTGCAACGGCAGAAGTCGTGGTACATGCTGCTGTTCCAGTTCGAGGGAATCGCCGAGCAGTGGCTGTCCGCCGACGACTTCGCCAACATGCGCGCGTGGGCTCACCATCCCGACATGGATCAGGTCGCCCGCGATCTGGCCCGGCCCGGAGCGCTCACCGCGGCGCTCAACTGGTACCGGGCCAACCTGCACCCGCGCACGTGGCTCGAGCCGCCGATCCAGTTCCCGCAGGTTCAGGCACCGACGCTGGGGGTGTGGAGCTCCGGTGACTTCGCCCTCGACGAGTCGGGCATGACCGGCTCGGCACGATACGTCGACGGGCCGTTCCGGTACGAGCGCATCGAAGGCGCCGGGCACTGGATGCAACTCGAAGCCCCCGACGAGGTGTCGTCGCTGCTGGTCGAGTTCTTCCCCAAGCCCTAGCGCCGCGGCGTCACGCCGGCAACAACAGCTCGCGCACGCGCCGCGCCATCGGCCACGCGCCGTCGGTGTGGTTGGAGATCACGGTGTACGTCAGCGCTTGCGCAGGGTGGTGCCAGCTGCGGAACGACACTCCGGCGTCGTACCCCTCGAGCTTTACGGCATCGCCTTCGCCGGCCAACCAGAAGCCAAGCCTGTAGCGCAGCGAATCCGACGGGATGTCACTCCGCGGTCGCACCATCTCCGCCACCCATTCCAGCGGCACGATGCGTCCCTTGAACACCGCGACCCACAGCGACCGGACATCGGCGACCGTCGTGTAGATGCCACCGTCACCGTTGCCTCGAACGGGGAGGTGAAAGACGTTGGTGCGCATCGCTCCATCGACCTCCACGTAACCCAGCGCGGCGCGAGCCGGGAGATCGTCGGACCGCAGGAACGCCGTGTCGGCCATTCCGGCCGGCGCGCACACGCGGTCGCGGACCAGATCATGGAACGGTTGCCCGGCGGCGCGCTCGGCGAGCAGCGCCAGCACGACGTAGCCGCCGTTGCAGTACGAGAACTGCTCGTCGGGTTGAAACTTGGTCGGATGACCGCCGAGCACGGCGAGATACTGCTCGGTCGTGGCGAGATGTTGGACCGGCACGGGCATGACATAGTCGGAGATCTTCCAGTCGCCGTCTTCGTCGAGGTAGTCACCGATGCCGGAACGATGACCGAGCAGATGTTCGACCGTGACGCGATCGTCGATCAACGGAAGGTCGCTGCCCAGCAGTGACCGCGCCGTGGTCGACCGGTCGAGCACGCCATCGACGATCAAGCTGACCACCGTCAATGCGGTCAACCCCTTCACACCACTGGCGATCGCGAACTGCGTGTCCAACGCGTTCGGGAGATGGAAGGCGCGATGGGCGAGCCCGTACGGGCGGGCGAACTCGACGGCATCGCCTCGGTCGACGCGCACCACCCCGGAGAAGGCAGTATCAGCGGCGACACGATCGATCTCGTCGTAGCGCACGTCCGGCATCGCCGCAGGTTACAACTCGAGTTGTAGCGTCGGGTCGGGAGTTCCGGGCGACCGGAAAGAAGGGTGGAGCGCGATGACCTACCAGACCTGGACGCGGATCGCGTTGGGCTACCTGAGCCTCGTCTGCGTCGTGGTGGGCGTGTGGGCGCAGTTCGCGCCGCGCTCCTTCTATGACGACTTTCCCGGGTTCGGTCGGGCGTGGGTGCGCGTCGACGGTCCGTTCAACGAACATCTCGTGCGCGATGTCGGCGGCCTCAATCTCGCCCTCGCGATCGTGCTCGTCGCGGCGATCGTCACGTTGTCACGAACGCTGGTCCTCGTTGCCGCAATCGCCTCGCTCGCGTCCGGCGTGCCGCATCTCGTCTACCACCTGTTCAACACTGACAACTTGGCCAAAGGCGACGTGGTCGCCAGCGTCGGCGGCCTCGCCGGGTTCGCCGTCGTGGCGGTGGCGCTCATCGTGATATCTCGTCGTCACCTGCAGGAGGCCGACCAGTATCGTCGCCGCCGATGAACGAGAGCGAGATCGCCGCCGGTCTGTCGCAGACCTCCAACTATCGGTATGCGCAACGTGTCGGCGGACGATTGTTCGTCGCTGGGCAGGTGCCGCGAGACGGGTCGGGCAACGTCGTCGGCGAAGGCGACGCCGCGGCACAGGCTCGCCAGTGCCTACAGAACCTGTTCACCGTGATCGACCACCACGGGTTCTCGCGCAACGACATCCGCCAACTCACGATCTACGTCGTCGGCGAGCACTCGAACTTGATCGACGCGTGGAACGAGGTGGCGGAGACGTTCGACATGGAGGTTCCGCCGGCCACGCTCCTCGGCGTCAACCTGCTCGGGTACCGCGGACAGCTCGTCGAGATCGACGCTCAGATCGCTCGGGACTGATCCGGCACGAGCGGCATCGCCAGCAGGCTGACCGTCTTGTTGCCGCCGTCAGTGTCTTGTTGACCTACCTCACGAAACCCGATCGAGTGGTGGAACAGCAGCGAGGGCTCGTTGCGCGGGCGGATGTTGACCTCGCACAGCAGGTGCGGATACACGCCCGTGAAGCGGTCGACGACGTGGGAGTAGAAGGCTCGACCGATGCCAAGCCTGCGATAGGCGGGATCGACGGCGATCCGGTCGAGATAGACGAAGTCGTCGTAGTTGCGGCTGAACCAGCCGTA
>DATBKA010000612.1:0-1953 GCA_036556105.1 Ilumatobacteraceae bacterium
GTCGAGGCTCGCCTTGTCGGACGCGGCATGCAGGAACTTGCCCGGGTTGTGGTGCGTGAGCTCCACCTGGCCCGAGACGGGATAGCGGTTCACGTGCACGTTGAACACGTTCATGAAAATCGAAATGCGCGTCGCCTCCCCCTTCAAGTACATCGGCTCAGCCACGGTCGTCACGTCGACGATCCGGCCGTCGGCCGGCGCAATGACGAGCCCTTCCCTCAGCGGCGTGACGCGATCCGGATCGCGGAAGAAATATGCGACGCACCCGGTCGCCGCCAGCACCAGCCAGGCGAGCGTCGGCCACAGCAGGAACAGCACGATCGCCGCCACCAGGCCGACGGCGACGAACTTGTGCCCGTCGCGATGAATGGGAACCAGGACGTCGGCGAGGGAGCTGAAGATACCCGGACGATCACCCAATCACGGCCTCCTGGGAAACACGGGCCCGGCATCTCCACCCGGTGGATCACTGGAAGGGAAGCGCGACCGATCTGAACTCGCCCTTGGCGTTCTCCACTCTGAGCAGGATCTGTCGCCGCCCGGTCTTTCGCACGCCATCGATGCGCCCGAGGATATCCTCGACCGAGCTCACCGCCTCGTCGGCCGCCTCGATGATCACGTCGCCGGGTTGCAGGTTGCGCTCGGCCGCCGGACTTTGCGGCTCGACCTCGGTGATGACCACGCCCTGCACGCGCTGGGCGAGGCCGTACTTCTTCCTCAGCTCATCGGTGAGCGGTGCGAGCTTGAGCCCGATCAGCCGGCGCTCGGTTGCCGCGCCGACCCCCTCGCTCGTGCTGTCCGCGGTGCCGGCATCGTCCTCGTTGAGGCGGCCGACCACGACCTTGACCGATTTTTTCTGGCCGTTGCGCAGCAGCTCGACGTCGACCGATTTGCCGACCGGTGTCTGCGCCACGACGCGGGGCAGCCCGCGCATGCTGGAGATTTCCTTGCCGTCGAACTTCAGGATGACGTCGCCGGCCTCGACGCCGCTCTTGGCCGCCGGACCATCCTTGACGACGCCGGAAACCAGCGCACCGGTGTTTTCCGGAACGCCGAGCGATGAAGCGATCTCTTCGCCCACCGACTGGATTCTCACGCCGAGCCAGCCGCGCCGCACCTCACCGAACTGTTTCAACTGGTCGATGACGTTCATCGCCGTATCGGCCGGCACCGCGAACCCGATGCCGATCGATCCGCCCGTCGGCGATATGATGGCGGTGTTCACGCCGATGACCTCGCCGCTCATGCTGAACAGCGGCCCGCCGGAGTTGCCCTTGTTGATGGCCGCATCGGTCTGCAGGTAGTCGTCGTAGGGGCCCGAATTGATGTTGCGGGCCTTGGCCGAGATGATCCCGACGGTCACCGTGCCGCCGAGACCGAAGGGGTTGCCGATGGCGATCACCCAGTCGCCGACCTTGACTGCGTCGGCCGACCCGAACTTGACCGCGGTCAGCGGCTTCTTCGGCGCCACTTTGAGCAACGCGAGGTCGGTCTTGTTGTCCCTGCCGAGCACCTTGTCGACCTTCAGCTTGCTGCCGTCGTGGAAATTCACGGTGATTTCGTCCGCGCCCTCGATCACATGATGGTTGGTGACGATCAGACCCTCCTTGCCGTCGATCACGAATCCCGACCCGAGCGAGGATGACTTGCGGTCCTGGCGAGGCTGTCCGCCACCCTTCTTGAAGTACTCGTCGAAGAATTCTTCGAACGGCGACCCCTTGGGCACGCGCGGCAGCGGCACGCCTTGCTGTCCCTTCACGGTCTGGCTGGTCGAAATGTTGACCACCGCGTCGATCAGCTTTTCGGCGACCGGCGCCACCGACTGGGGCCCGCGCACCTGCGCATCCGCCTCCAGCGTTGTCCACGCCGCAACTCCCGCAACCACGGCCGCACCAGCCGCCAAGACCGGAGGCGGCCGCCTCAGGCATCCGGCAATCATCAGTCCGTTCTCCG
>DATBKA010000613.1:0-5660 GCA_036556105.1 Ilumatobacteraceae bacterium
TGATCCCGTCGATCGTCGATGCCATGCCGGCCGGCGGCATGGCGGCAGTCCTCGCCGACCCGGCGACACGAGCCACGCACGTCGCCGCGATCGCCGACCTGGCTGCAGCGAACGGCTTCGACGGGATCGACATCGACTACGAGCAGTTCGCGTTCGTGGACCCGAAGACGACGTGGGGCACCACGCGTCCGCTGTGGGTCGACTTCATCCGCGAGCTGGGGGCGCGGCTGCACGCCGACGGGCGAGTCCTCACGGTCAGCGTGCCCTACATCGCCGACACGGGACGCACCGATCTCAGCGGCTACTGGGTCTACGACTACGGCGCCATCGCACCACACGTCGACCAGATCCGGATCATGGCCTACGACTACTCCACCGACAAGGCCGGCCCGATCGCTCCGCTTCCGTTCATCGAGCAAGCGGTCCAGGCCGCCAAGAAGGCCGTCGACGACGACAGCAAGTTGGCTCTCGGGGTTGCGCTCTACGGATACAACTGGCCGGTCGCTACGGTGGGCACCTGTCCGCCAGATCCGGAGGGGAAGACGAGCGTGAGCCAGAGGAACATCGACGAGCTGCTCGCCAAGCGCGGCGCCACTCCCGTCCACGACCCGGTCACCGGCGAGTCGCAGTTCACCTACCAGCTCGAGGTCACCGATGGGACGACGACTTGCACGCAGACCCGCGAGGTGCACTACGTCGACGCCGAAGGAGCCCGGCAACGCATCGATCTGGCCCGGCGGGAACGGCTCGGCGCGGTGTCGCTGTGGGCGCTCGGCTTCGACGCCCCGGCCACGTGGCAGAGCATCGCTTCACTCGCCCGCGTGCCCGGCGCGACCACCACGACGGTCACGTCATGACGACCTTCGGCGTGATGTTCCGGCGCGAATGGCCGGCACAGGAGCTGATGGGATACGCCCGCCGCGTCGAGGACGGCGGGCTCGACGAGCTGTGGGTCGTCGAGGACCTCGGCTTCCACGGTGGCTTCACCCAGGCCACCGCGGCGCTCGCAGCCACATCGCAGATCTCCGTCGGCATCGGCATCGCCCCGGCGGTGGTGCGCAACGTCGCCTACACGGCGATGGAGATCGCCACGCTTGCCCAGATGTTCCCGGGTCGATTCCACATGGGGTTCGGCCACGGCGTCGACTTCTGGATCGAGCAGGTCGGCGCGGCGCCATCGTCATGGCTCGCCGCGCTCGGCGAGGTGGTGATCGCCACGACCGGCCTCCTCGCCGGCGACACGGTCACGATGGACGGGCGACACGTGCACCTCGACGGCGTTCATCTGGAGCACCCCGCCGCGGTGATGCCGGCCATTTCGCTCGGCGTCCGCGGCCCGAAGTCGATGGCGCTCGCCGCCGACGTCGCCGACGGCGTCATCTTCGCCGAGTGGTCGGGGCCGCGCTACTTGCAGCAGGTGCGTGACCAGATCGGTGATGGCACGAGCTTCACCGCGTTCGTGCAAGCCAGCGCCGATGTCGCCGCGCTCGAGGCGATGATGGGCGAAAAGATGGCCCTGCCGAGGTTCGCCGCCCAGCTCGCTGCCTACGGGTCCGAGCAGCCGCCGCTCGAGGAGCTGGTCGTCGCCGGCGACCCGGCGACCTGGTTCGACCAAGCCCAGAAGTGGGTAGACGCGGGTGCCAGCGCCGTCGTGTTCTGCCCGTTGCCCAGCGATCCCGTGGAGGTGCCGCTATGACCGTCGATACCGAAGAACGCGCTCGGCTCAGCGAACGCCGGGCCCAGCTCAGCGCCGTCTATCTGGCGCCACGCGAGCGGCGCCCGGCCAGCACAGCGCGCGGCGTCCATCACGTCGCCCTGATCTGCAGCGACGTCGAGCGCACGGTGCAGTTCTTCCAAGGCGTGCTCGGCTTCCCGTTGATCGAGATGTTCGAGAACCGCGACTACGAAGGATCGACCCACTTCTTCTTCGACATCGGTCACGGCAACACGCTCGCCTACTTCGACCTGCCCGGCCTCGGCCTCGGCCCGTACGAGGAGGTGCTCGGCGGGCACCATCACCTGGCGATCTCGATGGAGCCGTCCAACTGGCAGCACGTCAAGGAACGACTCGACGAAGAGGGCATCGAGTACGCGCATGTCGACGGCTCGTCGCTGTACTTCCGCGGCCCCGACGGCGAGCGGCTCGAGTTGATCAGCGACCCGCTGCTGGAGATGTACGGAAAGCCCGTCGGCTGATCGCCGGAATAGTTGCGCGCGCAATGATGTTGGAGGCGTCATGACTCTCACCGTTCAACGAGCCGCCGATCGCATGGTCACTTCGATCGACTGGCTCGACTCCAAGCACTCGTTCAACTTCGGCGGTCATTACCGACCCGGCGACGCGGGCCACGGGCTACTGCTCGTCAACAACGACGACATCGTCGCCCCCGGCGCCGGTTTCGGCGAGCACGGGCACCGCGACATGGAGATCGTCACCTGGGTGCTGTCCGGCCGCCTCGAGCATCGCGACTCCGAGGGCAACCACGGCGTGCTCTACCCGGGCCTCGCCCAGCGCATGTCTGCCGGGCGCGGCATTCGCCACAGCGAGATGAACGCCAGCGACACCGAACCGGTCCACTTCGTGCAGATGTGGGTGCTGCCCGACACGAACGGGATCGATCCCGGCTACGAGCAGCGCGACATCAACGCCGCGCTCGCCGGCGGCGGCTTGGTGCCGATCGCCTCAGGGAAGGGCGACGACGGCGCCGTCTTGATCCACCAGCGTGACGCAGAGCTGTGGGGCGGACGTCTCGCTGCGGGAACCACGGTCGACGTGCCGTCGGCCGAGCACGTGCATGTCTTCGCCGCAACCGGAGACGGCGACCTGAGCGACGGAACTCACATCGGGACCGGCGACGGAGCGCGCATCACCGGCCCGCACAGCCTGCAGTTCACCGCCGGTCAGGGCGGCGCGGAAGTGCTGGTCTGGGCGACCGCTTGACCTGATGCCGTGCGCACCCGGCGCCGCACCGGGAACAGGTCGATCCCGATCCACCGCCGGATCGTTCCCCAGATGCCGCCCTGCAACCAGAGTGCAACCGCGAGCGCGACGGCACCCATCGAGATCAGATAGACGGTCTGGTGATCTTGGAACTTGTTGCGCAGCACGTAGTAGATGACTGCGCCGATGATCGGGCCTTCGATCGTGCCGATGCCGCCGATCACGACGATGAAGATGATCGGCGCCGTCCACTGCACGACACTGAACGCGCCACCGGTGCCGACGGGCTGCACGCGCAACTGCTGCAGGTAGTAGGGAGCGGCGGCGAGCGCGGTCCAGAACGCGGCAATGACCCAGATCTGGAAGCGGACACGGTAGACGTTGACGCCGAGGCCGCGGGCCCCGCCCTCGTCGTCGCGGATCGACTGCATCTGCAGCCCGAGGCGTGAGCGCAGGATCACGTAGGCGAGCAGCACCGAGCCGACCCCCGTGCCCATCGCCAGCCAGTACGTGAGGTCTTGGCGCGAGGAGACGCTGTAGCCGGAGACCTTCAACGACACGCCGTCGCCGGCGCCGAGGCTCTTCACCGTGATGATCACCTTGCTGACGACCTCGGCCAGCACCCAGGTGCCGATGGCGAAGTAGCTGCCGCGCAACCGGAAGGCGACCAAGCCCATCGGCACCGCGAGGGCGGCGACGATCACTGCCGAGATCGGTACCGACAGGTACATGTCCTTGCCGTGCACGTTGACGAGCGAGACCATCGCGTACGCGCCGAGACCCATGAACGCCTGCTGCCCGACAGACACCACGCCGCCGAACCCGGCGAGCAGGTTCCACATCTGCGCCAAGGCGAGCAGCGTGAACAGTTCGACCATCTTGCGCTGCGTCGCCGGCTCGCCCCACGACGGCAAGAACGCCATGATCACGATGGCCGCCGCTGCCAGCACGGCGAAGACGCGGCTGCTGACCGTGCCGCGGGAGACCTTGACGTCGGTCATCGCAGGGCGACCTTGCCGAACATGCCGGTCGGGCGAGTGACGAGCACGGCCAGGAACACGATGTGCCCGGCCAACTGACCCCATTGGGGATCGATCTGGTTGCCGATCAGTTGCGCGACGCCGAGCGTGACGCCACCGGCGAGCGTGCCCCACAACGAGCCGAGCCCGCCGATCACCACGGCCTCGAAGGCGAAGATCAGGTTCTCCGGGCCGCTGAACGGGCCGAACGAGCCACGGACGCCGAGCAGCACGCCGGCCAAGGCCACGGTGGTGATCGCCAACGCCATGGCCACGGCGAAGACGCGACGCACGTCGATGCCCATCAGCCGCGCTGCGTCCGGGTCGTCCGACGTGGCCCGGAAGGCCCGACCGAGCTTGGTGTGGCGGATGAACAGGGCGAGCGATGCCAGCACGGCGACGGCACACATCAGCGTGATGAGTGGCATCCAGCCGATGCCGATCGTGTCGTTGAGGCGGATCGTCGCCGTCTCGAGGCGACCGACGTTGAGACCACGCGTGTCGGCGGTGTACTTCTCCAACAGTGCGTTCTGGATGATCACGCCCACGCCGAACGTCGCCACGATCTGGAACGACGGGTCGACGCCGACGACGCGGTCGAACACGAGCCGCTGCAGCACGAAGCCGACGATGAACGCCCCGGGAAGCACGATCAGCAGCGTGAGGAGCGGGTTGATGTCGAGCGAGTTGGTCAACGAGAAGGCCATGAACGCGGCCAGGATCGCCATGTCGCCGTGAGCGAGGTTGACGAAGCGCATGACGCCGAAGGCGAGTGACAAGCCGGTGGCGAACAACGCGTAGAGACCGCCGAGCAGGATGCCTTGCACGATCGCATTGACCCAGACCATCAGTCGCCGTCCCCGGTGACCGTCGACATGCCGAAGTAGGCCTCGGTGATCTGCTCCTTGCTGACCTCGCCAGGAACTCCCGTCAAGGCGATGCGCCCCTCGAGCAGGCAGTAGAAGCGGTCGGCAACCGAGAGCGCCTGGTTCACGTCTTGCTCGACGATCAACACGGTGGTGCCGTTGGCCTTGATGACCGGGATTGCCTCGTACACCTGACGGACGACGATCGGGGCCAGCCCGAGCGAGACCTCGTCGAGGAGGAGCAGGCGCGGATTCGACATCAGCGCCCTGGCGATGGCCAGCGTCTGCCGCTCACCGCCGGACAGGCCCTCGCCCGATCGCTTCAGCAGCCGGCCGAGCAGCGGGAACGCCTCCAGCACGGCACGCTTCGTCCACGGCCCCGAGCGACCGACATCGCCGCCGATGACGATGTTCTCCTCGACGGTCAATGATGGGAAGATCCGCCGGCCTTCGGGCACGAGGGCGATGCCATCGGCGACGCGGCGATGCGCAGGACGCGACGTGATCGACTGGCCGTCGAAGTGGATGTCGCCGGCCTTCGGCGGGACCAGGCCGACGATGGCCTTCAACAACGTCGACTTGCCGGCGCCGTTGGCGCCGATGATCGACACCGTCTCGGCCTGGGCCACGTCGAGGTTGATGTCGAACAGCGCCTGGAAGTCGCCGTAGCCGACATCGAGAGCCTCGACCCGCAACATGTCGCTCATGCCGGGCCGGCGATGTCGTCGTCGGCGAGGTCCTCGCCGAGGTAGACGGCGCGCACTTCGTTCGACGACATGACGACGTGCGGGTCACCGTCGATCAGCTTGCGGCCGGCGTCGACCGCGACCATGC
>DATBKA010000614.1:0-2051 GCA_036556105.1 Ilumatobacteraceae bacterium
GGAACGTCAGACCGCGGTCACGAAGACGAGCGACCTCGGCATGGATGTCGTCGACGATGAGGTGGATCCGGTTCCAACCGCCGGGCACGGGCTTGCGACCGTCGGGCAGGGTCCTGCCGCCGGAGCTCTTCGGACCGCTGAGGAGCAAGCGCAGGTTGCCGCGGGCGACGTCGGCGAACGCGGGGGACGCGTTCGACAACTGTTCGAAGCCGAGGTGCGTCGAGTAGAACTCGATGGCGGCATCGACGTCGTCGACGATGTAGCGGACATTGACGTATTCATCGGCCATGACGGTGTGTCTCCTTCTGTGATTGGTTGGCGA
The DNA here is from genome assembly GCA_036556105.1 of Ilumatobacteraceae bacterium. GTDB lineage: Bacteria > Actinomycetota > Acidimicrobiia > Acidimicrobiales > Ilumatobacteraceae > JAENVT01. Next base: position 323 of record DATBKA010000614.1, read on the forward strand.
GCTCCAGGTTCAAGAACCTGATTCGCGACTCGAGGTCCGCAGCGAGAGCGCGGAACGCGGGAAGGGTCGTTCGCGCCGTTCCCGATCTGGCGGACGGATCCTCGACGCTCCAATGACGATGGCTGCCGTGGCCCGGGAACTCGGGACAGATCTCGCGGACCTTGTCGCACAGCGTGATCACGTGATCGAACGGACGCGTCGCGAACTCCTCGTACGTCTTCGATCGCAACGTCGACGCATCGATGCCGCGTTCGAGCAGCACCGTGATCGTGTTGGGATGAATCGGCTTCGGGTGGCTTCCGCCGGAGACGACGTCGACGCGGTCACCGGCCTCATGTCGCAACAGCGCCTCGGCGATCTGAGAGCGGGACCCGTTGCCGGTGCAGACGAACAGCACTCGGATGCGCCGACCACGCTCGTGTTGGTTGCTCGGCGGGGCGTCGCCGTGCTGGCGGACGAGGCCGGGATGCAGTGCGGCGCCTGTCGCCGCGATCAGCTCACCGCAACGTTCGAGATGCGTTCGGTAGTACGCGGCGCGGCCGTCGAACGAGCTTCTTCGCGCTGAGACGAGGCCGCCGGCGCGCAGCCGGCCGAGGTGGTACGACACGAGGGCCTGCGGGCGGCCGACGAGACGACTCAGTTCGTGCACCTGCCGATCGCTGGCGGTCAACTCGACGAGAAGTCGCCAGCGCACGGGGTGGCCGGCGAGGACCACGAATGTCGGGACGGTCGTGCTCGGAGGAGCCACGCGCCTCAGAATACATAAAATTGATTTGATCTATCAAGCGCGGCATACCCGGCGAGGCTCAGCCGGGTGACTCCTCGGCCGAACCCGTGCCGTGATCGCAGACACAGAACTCGTTGCCTTCCGGGTCGGCCATCAAGATCCAGCTGCTGCCGTGCTCGTGGCTCGGGAGGTCGCTGCGGCGGGTGGCGCCGAGGGAGGTGAGGCGGTCTGCTTCGGCTTCGATGTCAGCGGCCTCGATGTCGATGTGCATCCGGTTCTTCGCGGCCTTGGGCTCTGCCACTCGTTGCAGGAGCAGCTTCGGCCGGGATCGGTCGCGCGGGTACAGAGCGACGTAGGCGCCCGCCGACCCGACGTTGACATAGTCGAGTGCCGCGGCCCAGAACCCGGCGAGGCGCTCGGGATCGGCGCAGTCGAGGACGAGCCCGAAGCTCACCGGTTCCGGATGGTCGCTCATGCTCAGCCTCTCTCGTCAGTCGTCGGATCGGAAGTGGTCAGGTTCGACGGGCGATGAACGCGTAGCCGTACACGTCGAAGGAACGTGCGTTGGCTTCACCGGCGGCTCCACCAAACGTGTCGACCGGCGGGCCGATCGTGACCTGGTCGAAACCGGAGTCTTCGAGCATCTTCTGCCAGCCCGCACGGGGCAGCCCCCCGGCAATTCAACCGGTCCACAGATCGACATCACGCATCGCTTCGAGCGGCACTGGTCGGCCGTTAGCGATGTCAGCGAACTGGAGCGTCCCACCGGGGCGCAACACACGGTGGATCTCGGCGAACACCGCCTGCTTGTCGACGCAGAGGTTGATCACTCCGTTGGAGATGACGACATCAGCCCACCCGGTCTCGGCCGGGATCGCCTCGGCAAAGCCCTCCCGGAACTCGACATGTGCGAATCCCAACTGATCGGCGGTGCGGCGCGACTTGGCGAGCATCTCGGGGGTCATGTCGACGCCGGTCACTCGACCGGTCTGACCGACTTGA
>DATBKA010000615.1:0-1700 GCA_036556105.1 Ilumatobacteraceae bacterium
CGCTGGCCACACCATGTTCCTGCGCGGTTGCGCTTTCGATACCCAGCAGCTTGGTCTTGATCTGCCCGGCCAGCGCGGCGTCGGCAGCGACCTCGGCCAGGGTTGCCCCGGCGGCGGCCAGGGTGACGGCAGCGACGAGCCCTTCGACGAGGGGGCAATCGGAGAGCACGATCGGGCAGTTGCCGCTGTCACCGCGCAGCTCGACCGCCAGCTCGGCGCTGAGCACCGCGCTGCCCAGGTCCATGACGATCAACACCCCGTCCGGCGAGGCAACGAGATCGATGGCTTCTTTGACGCGGGCCGCGTCGGTGCCGAGGACGTGGCCGTCGAGACCGGCGGCGATCTCGAGCGGAGGCGGTTCGCCTCGCACCATTTGCAGCGCCAGCTCGACTGCGGCCTCGGCCAACCTCCGGCTGTGCGAGACGACGACGATCCCGACCATGGCGACCTCAGCCCTCGAACGCTTGCGCAGCCGCTTCGACGAGCAGAGCTGCTGAGGTGGCACCCGGATCCTGGTGGCCGGCGCTGCGCTCACCGAGATAGCTGGCCCGGCCCTTGCGGGCCACCATCGGGATCGTGTCGTCACGACCGCGAGCCGCGGCCGCCGCAGCAGCGGCGAACGCCTCGCTCACGGACGCCTGCCGGCCGACGGCGGCGTCGAGCGCTTCGAGCGCGGGTTGCAGGCTGTCGAACATCGTCTTGTCACCGAGCTCGGGCTTGCCGCGGGCGACGAGTCCCTCGATGCCGGCACGGAAGCCCTTGGCCACGTCGCCGGCGGAGAGCGCGTCGCGTGGGCCGCAGGCGCTGCCGAACCGCAGGAACAGCGTGCCGTAGAGCGGGCCGCTGGCACCGCCGACGCTGCTCACCAACGTCATCCCGACGAGCTTGAACAGTTCGTCGGCGGTGCTGATGCTGGTGGTGTCGAGCTTGTCGCGAACTGCCTGCATCCCGCGATCCATGTTGCTGCCGTGGTCGGCGTCGCCGATCGCCGAGTCGAGCTCGGTGAGGTACGTGCGCTGTTCGGCGATCAGCTCAGCGAACCGGCGGATCCACGTTTCGAGCTGGGCGACCGTCACGAGTTCGGCGGCGGGCATGGCTCACATCCCCCACCGCAACGCCGGCGTGCGCACCGGGGCGTCCCACAGGCGGACCAACTCGTCATCGAGCTTGAGCAACGTGATCGAGCAGCCGGCCATCTCCAGCGAGGTGATGTACGGGCCGACGAGCGAACGCTGCACGCTGATCCCGTGGCCGTTCAGGATCCGGGCCACCTCGGCAAACACGACGTACAGCTCGATCAGCGGCGTGCCGCCCATGCCGTTGACGAACGCCAGCACCGCGTCGCCGCGCTCGAACGGGAGGTCACGCACGATCGGGTCGAGCAACCGTTCGGTGATCTCTGCCGCCGTGCCGAGCGCTTCACGGTACCGACCAGGTTCGCCGTGGATGCCGATGCCGATCTCCATCTCGGTCTCGCCGAGCTCGAATGTCGGCTTGCCCGCGGCAGGCACGGTGCACGACGTGAGTGCCATGCCCATGCTGCGCCCGAGTGAGTTGACCTTGCGTCCGAGGGAAGCGACGGACGCCAGATCCGCTCCGGCTTCGGCCGCCGCCCCGCAGATCTTCTCCAGCAGGACGGTCACGCCGACCCCTCGACGGCCGGCCGTGTACAGACTGTCTTGCACGGCGACGTCGTCGGT
>DATBKA010000616.1:0-9782 GCA_036556105.1 Ilumatobacteraceae bacterium
GAGAACGAATCGGTGTCGGGCAGTTCCACCGGCAGCATCGAGTCGGGTAGCGCGTGTGGATTGCCGTCGACGTCGTAGACGATCGGGAACGGTTCGCCCCAGTAGCGCTGCCGGCTGAACAGCCAATCGCGCAGCTTGTACGTGATCGACGCGTGGCCGTGGCCGTTTGCTTGCAACCAGTCGTTGGTCAGGCGGATGCCCGTGGAGACGTCGCTGATCCCGTCGAGATTCAGCGACTCGTTCGAGCTGTTGACGTACGGCGCATCGCCCACGAAGGCGGCGTCCCACTGCGAGGTGTCGAGGCCGCGGTCGGGTGGCTGCTGGATCGCCGGGATCGGCAAGCCGTACTGCCGGGCGAACTCGAAGTCGCGCTCGTCGCCGCACGGCACGGCCATGATCGCCCCCGTGCCGTACCCCATCAACACGTAATCGGCGAGCCAGACCGGGATCGACTCACCGTTGACCGGGTTGATGGCATGCGATCCGGTCGGCACGCCGGTCTTCTGCCGCGTGTCGTCCTGGCGGGCGATGTCGCCCTTCGCGGCCGCTTGTTGGCGATAGGCCGACACCGCATCGCGCTGTTCGGGCGTGGTCAGTGCGTCGACCAAGGGGTGCTCGGGCGCCAGGACCATGAACGTCGCCCCGAACAAGGTGTCGGGGCGCGTCGTGAAGACGGTGATCGGCCCGGCGGGCGAGTCGAAGTGGACCGTTGCGCCCTCGCTGCGGCCGATCCAGTTGCGCTGCATGGCCTTGATCGCATCGCTCCACTCGAGCAGATCGAGATCGGCGAGCAGACGATCGGCGTACGCGGTGATGCGCATCATCCACTGGCGCATGTTGCGCTTGAAGACAGGGAAGTTGCCGCGATCGCTGCGACCGTCGGCCGTGACCTCTTCATTGGCTACGACCGTGCCGAGGCCCGGGCACCAGTTGACCGGCGCGTCGCTGACGTACGCCAAGCGGTAGCCGTCGATGACGGTGTTGCGCTCCGCTTGCGACAGCTGCGTCCACGGGCGTCCGTCGGGTGTGGGTCGGCGTCCGGCGGCGAACTCGTCGACGAGGTCGGCGATCGGTCTGGCCTTGTCGGCTTCCGTGTCGTACCACGAGTTGAAGATCTGCAGGAAGATCCACTGCGTCCAGCGGTAGTAGCCGGGATCGGTGGTGCTGATGCTGCGGCGCGAGTCGTGGCTGAGACCGAGCCGGCGCAGTTGCCGGCGATACGTGGTGATGTTGGCGTTGGTGGTGATGGCCGGGTGCTGTCCGGTCTGCACCGCGTACTGCTCGGCAGGCAAGCCGAATGCGTCGAAGCCCATCGTGTACATCACGTTGAAGCCGGTCATCCGCTTGTAGCGGGTGTAGATGTCGGTGCCGATGAAGCCCAGCGGGTGACCGACGTGCAGGCCCGTACCCGAGGGATAGGGGAACATGTCGAGCACGAACAGCTTCGGCCGGGCGCCGATCTTGTCGGGCTCGGCCAGCGGGCCGGCCGGGTTCGGCGCCTCGAACGTGCCGTCGGCGTCCCATCGGTCCTGCCAACGCAGTTCGATCTCCTGGGCGAGCGCGCCCGTGTACCGGAACTTGGGTGCGTCGTCGGGAGGTGTCGGGGCCGAGGTCATAGCCCAAAGATTCTACGGCCAGGCACGTCGCCACTACGGTTGCAAATCATGTCTGCCAGCATCGGGCCATACCCGACGGGCATCGTCGATCGCATCATCGCCGCCGCCGACCGGCCGACGGGCATCCGCTTCGTCGGGCCTTCGGTCGCCCCGGACTCGGCTGATCTGTTCGTGTCGTGGCGGGAGATCCACGACGAGGCCCGCGCCGTCGGAGCCGCGTTGCAGGCCCGCGGGCTGGTGCCCGGCGACCACGTCGCCATTCTCGGGCCGACCTCACGCCAGCTGATCACGATCATCCAGGGGTGCTGGCTCGCCGGGTTGGCGAGCATGGTGTTGCCGTTGCCGATGCGCATGGGCTCGCTGGAGGCGTTCATCGAGTCGACGCGAGCGCGCATCCGTCACGGAGACGCCAAGCTGGTGTTGATCGACGAGTTGCTGGCGGCGTTCTACGAAGGTCTGCCCGGCGACCCACCGATCGAGCCGATGGGCGCGCTCGCTCCTGGTGCCGCAGGGGTTCCCAGCGGCGAGCGACTGGAGATCCCCGCCCACGACCCCGAGCGGCTGGTGATCCTGCAGTACACGAGCGGGTCGACCAGCGAGCCGAAAGGTGTGATGATCCCCGATCGGGTGCTCGGCGCCAACCTCGACGCGTCCTGCGCGGCGGCTCAGCTCGACGAGGCAGAGGTGATGGTGTCGTGGCTACCGCTCTATCACGACATGGGCCTCGTCGGGTTCTTGTCGGTCCCGATGACGAACGGTTGCCAGCTCGTGCAAGCGGCGCCGCAGGACTTCCTCGCCAAGCCGGCCAACTGGATGCAGTGGATCAGCGACTGGCGCGGCACGGCAACGGCCGGACCGAACTTCTCCTGGGTGCTGGCGACGCGCGCGCTGCCACGCATGCACGACCTCGATCTGTCGCAACTGACGCTGGCCTTGAACGGAGCGGAGCCGGTCGATCCCCAAGCGGTCGAGGCGTTCGTCGCCGCCGCCGAACCGTTCGGGTTCAAAGCGGGTGGAGTGTTCCCCGCCTTCGGCATGGCCGAGGTTGCCATCGGCGGGGTGTTCCCACCGCGGTACCGCGGCATGGTGTGCGACTCGGTTGATCGCGTCGTCCTGGAACGCGATCGCATCGCCAAACCACTCGACCTGGCCGACGCCGAGGAAGAGCTCGACGTTCGGCGCATCCCGCGCCTTGGCCGGCCCGTGCCAGGGCTGGAGATGAAGATCGTCGACCCCGTCAGTCGCGAAGAGCTGCCCGAGCGACACGTCGGGGAGCTGTTGATCCGCGGCACCTCGGTGACGCCGGGTTACTACAAGCGTCCCGACGCGACGGCGGCGTTGTTCCACGAGGGCTGGCTGTGCACCGGCGACCTCGCTTACACGGTCGAAGGCGAGCTGGTGTTGTGCGGGCGGATCAAGGACGTGATCATCGTTGGTGGGCGAAACGTGTTCCCCGAGGACATCGAACGGGCCTGCGGTGCGCTCGATGGCGTGCGCGCCGGGAACGTCATCGCCTTCGGAGTCGAAGGGTACAAAGGCAAGGAGAGCGTTGTCGTCGTCGCCGAGGTGCGCACCGAAGACCCCGCGTCCGTTCGCGAGGCGGTGCACCATCGCACGCTCGAGGTGTGCGGCCTGCCGCCGCGAGACGTGATGTTGGTCCGTCCGGGCACGCTGCCGAAGACGTCGTCGGGCAAGTTGCAGCGCGCCAAGTGCCGCGACCTCTACATGCTGGAGGACCTCGACCTGATCTGACCCGAGTGTTTCAAGGCACCCTGTCCGCCTCCAAACACTCGGTTCAGGATTGGAGGTCGGCGAGGACTTGGCGCCAGCGCTCCGGGTTGCTCTTGTACGGGGCGTAGAAGCTGATGCGCTGCACCACGTCGCCGTAGCGGCGGCGCAACTCCGGGGCGATTTTCTCTGGCTCGCCGACGACCGCGAACGTGTGCAGGATCTCGTCGGTGATGAGGTTGCCCATCTCTGCCCAGGCGCCCTTCTTGGAGAGGGCGTTGAGCTCCTCGGGCAGCCCAGTCCAGCCGTGCAGCTCCAACACGCCCTTATACGCGGGCGTCGATCCGTAGAACGCGATCTGCTGCCGAGTCCCGGTCTCTGCGGCCGCCATCTCGGCCTCGTTGTTGCCGGTCACGACGAACGACGGCCCGACGATCTCGAAGCCCTCCATCGTCTTGCCGGCCTTGGCCCGACCCCGCGTCAGCGCCGGCAGGGTGACTTCGCGCAGGTAGCGCTCGGTCGTGAAGCCATGACAGATGAACCCGTCGCACACCTCTCCGGCGACCTCGGTCATCATCTCGCCGACACCGGCAAGGAAGATCTTCGGAGGGCCGATCTCGGCCAGATCACTCGACGCGGGCGTGAAGAACGGCGTCATCAGCGTGTGGGTGTAGAAGTCACCACGAAACGCCAGCGGACTTCCATTGAGCCACGTGTCCCAGATGGCGCGGATCGCCATGATCAACTCGCGCATTCGCGGCGCCGGATGGCTCCACTCCATGCTGAACCGCTTGGTGATGTGCGGCTTGATCTGACTGCCGAGGCCGAGGATGAACCGGCCTCCGGAGTACGCCTGCAGGTCCCACCCGATGTGGGCCAGGTTCATCGGGTTGCGGGCGAAGGCGACGGCGATCGATGTGCCCAGCTCGAGCCGCTCGGTGTGCTCTGCCGCGAGCAGCAGCGGCAGGAACGGGTCGTGCGCGGTCTCCGCCGTCCAGGCCCCGTCGTAACCGGCAGCCTCTGTCTCTTTGGCGCTGGCCGCAGCCTTGCCGAGCTCGTTGCTGACCCCTCCGTCGACCTTCATGCAATCGACGGTACTGCGCGACGACCTCAGCTGTCTTGGTCGCGCAAGAACTGTTCGAACTCGGCGGCCAGCTCGTCGCCGGTCGGGATGCCACCCGGCCCGATCAATCCGACGGTCTGCTCCTGATTGTCGAAGAGCTCCTCGAGTTGGCGCACCATCGCTTGGTGCTCGTCGTTGCTGGCGACGAGTTGATCGAGTCGCTGACGCTGGATGATCGACTCGTGGCGAACGGCTGCCGCGTCGGTGTGCACTCCCGCGACCTCGTCCAGCCCGCGCAGCAGCGCCACCGTCGCCGCCGGATAGCTCATCGCGCTGACGTAGTGCGGAACCTGGGCCCAGATGCCGATGGCCGGCACCCCCTTCTCCTGAAACGCGTGCTCGAGCACCGCACCCATTCCCGCGGGCACGTCGACCGAGTTCTTCAAGTACGTGACGCTGGCGACGACATCGGCGGACGCCGAGCTTGTCGACAGCCGCGGCTCGCGAGTGTGGGGTGCGGCGAAGGGATATGCGCCCAAGACCACCGTCTTGCTGACGCCGACTTGCACGGCCAGGTCGGCAACGACGTCGGCAAAGCGTCGCCATTGGGCGTCGGGCTCTGGTCCGCTGAGCGTGAGCACATCGTGACCACCCGAGTCGCGCCCGACGTGGAGCTCGATGTCGGACCACACCAGGCGAACGTTGATCCCTTCGCGGAGCTCCATCGTCGGCCGGCGGGCTCGATAGTCGATGAACGAATCGCCGTCGAAGGTGGCGAGGCGCCGAACGGAACATTCCTCCTGCACCACGGTCATCGCCGCTGCTGCAGCCCCACTGGCGTCGATCCAGCCGGTCAGCATCACCACGAGAACCGGGGCGTCCAGCAACGGCAACGGCTCGTGGAGGATGAACGGGTCGCTCACGGCAGCGACTCGAGGCACTCCGCGGCGCGGCTGGCCGCGCCGTCGATCTGGGCAACGAAGGGCTCGAGCTCGGCAGGATCGCGAGAGCCGAGCGCGCCGCCGAGGTACCTGTAGTACACACCCTGAAGGATGCACGCCAGCTTCCAGTACGCGAACGAGACGTAGTACGGCAGGCTCGACACGTCGCGCCCGCTGACCGCCGCGTAGCGGGCGACGAGGTCGGCGCGATCGAGAAAGCCCTCGGCCGTCGTCGCCGAGCCGGCCCACGCCGATGCGTCGTCGCCTGGGCCTGTCCAATAGACCTGCAACAGGCCGACGTCGGCCAGTGGATCGCCGAGCGTGCAGATCTCCCAATCGAGGACGGCGCGAACGACACCGTCGTCGCCGACGATGCAGTTGTCGAGCCGGAAGTCGCCGTGCACCAGCGCGGCAGGACCCTGCTCGGGGATGCACTGGGCGAGCGCGTCGTGGACCCGGTCGATCTCCACCACGTCGCGGGTCTTCTGGTCGTTCCACTGTCCGTACCAACGCTTCAGCTGCCGGGCGATGTAGCCCTCGTGCCGGCCCAGGTCGCTGAGCCCGCACGCGTCGAGATCGACGCCGTGAACGGCGGCGAGGGTGTCGACCAGAGACTCGCTGGCGCGCCGTCTGGCCGTCGGGATCAGTGCCATCTCCGCCATCGTCCGGTCGCGCACGACGTGACCCTCGACGAAGCTCATCACGTAGAACGCTGCGTCGTTGACGGACTCGTCGGCGCAGAGCGCGAGGGAACGGGGGACAGGGACGGCCGATCCTTGGAGGCCATCGATGATTCGGTACTCGCGGCTCATGTCGTGAGCACTGGCCAGCCGATGCCCGAGCGGCGGTCGGCGCAGGACGACGCAGGAACCGTCGCCGGTGGTGACACGATAGGTGAGGTTGGAGTGCCCGCCGGCGATCACTTCGAACGTGAACGGGCCGCTCACGCCGGCGACATTCGCTGCGAGCCACTCGGTGACCCGCCTGGTGTCGATGCCCGGAACGTCGCTCATGCTGCTCGTACCGTATCCCGGTATCGTGCCTGCATGGCCATCGATGTCACTGACGCGACCTTTCAGACCGAGGTCATCGATCGCTCGGCGACCAGTGCGGTCGTCGTCGATCTGTGGGCTCCGTGGTGTGGCCCGTGCCGCACGCTCGGCCCGATCTTGGAGAAGGCGATCGACGCCACCAACGGTGACGTCGTGCTCGTCAAGGTCAACACCGACGAGAACCCGGCCATCTCCCAGGCCTTCCGGGTCCAGTCGATCCCGGCGGTCTACGCGTTGAAGAACGGCGAGGTCGTCGACGGCTTCATCGGCGCCCATCCTCAGCACGTGGTCGAGGAGTTCGTGGCCAACCTGCGGCCGTCCGAGTCCGAGCGTACGGTCGCCTCGCTGCTCGCCGAAGGCACCGAAGGTGCGTATCGCGCCGCGCTGGAGATCGAACCAGCCAACGAAGACGCGATCGTCGGTCTTGCCGAACTGCTCGTGGCCCGTGGCGAAGGCGAGCAAGCACTGACGTTCCTCGCCCGCATCCCCGAGACGGAGCGCACCCGCAAGGTCGCCGCAGCGGCACGTGTCAGCACGCAACCGAATCTCGTCACCGACGACTATGACGCCCAGCTCACGGAGATGCTCGACAAGGTCAAAGGCGACGACGAGGTGCGCCAACAGTTCATCGACATCTTGGAGCTGATGGGTCCCGACGACCCACGCACTGCGGCGTACCGCAAGCAGCTCACCGCTCGCCTCTACTGACTCGGCTACAGTTCGCCCATGCCGATCGAGCATCGAGCGGGCTACCACCTGTGGGAAGGTGGCCCGGTCCCCAAGGGTGCCGACGGGATCACACTCGGATCCCTGGTCGTCGTCCGTCGGGGCAAAGCCTCTCCCTATCTGCTGCGGCACGAGCTCGTCCACGTGCGCCAATGGAAGCGGTTCGGGGTGGCCGGTTTTGCCGGGCGCTACGTCGGCCCGTATCTGCTGTGGCGGCTGCGCGGCAAGAACCACCGCGGCGCCTACCTGCGCATCCCGCTCGAGATCGAAGCGGATTGGGTGGCTCGTCGCTCGTTGACGACCGCCGTGCGCGACGAGTTGCCGCAGCGCATCGCCTCGTAGCGATGTCCGTCGACGGTCGATAGCGTCCGCAGCGACGTCCCCCAGTAGCCCCGCGGGCCGCGCCCGCCCGGTCGTGTGGAGGTCGCCGTGGATCCGAGTCCGCCTCGTCCTACGCCGCGGGCGCCCGTCGCCGAGCGCCTGCGCGACTGGGTCGTCTGGTTCGGGTCGGCACGGCTGGCTGCCAGTGCCGCGGCTGTCATCGCCGTCACCGTTGGCGGGACGTGGCTCCTGCGCAGCACGCCGAGCCGACCGGAGGACGGCTTGCCGTTCGCGACGCGACTTTCGACGACCGTCGCCGCCGTGGTCGAGCCCGCCGACGCGCCCGCTGCCACGATGCCGGCGGCGATCGTCGTCTACGTGACCGGCGACGTCGTTGCTCCGGGCGTGTACACGCTCGCCGCGCCAGCTCGTGTCAACGACGCCGTGTCTGCCGCGGGTGGCGGCGGGCCGAACGCCGACCTCTCCGTCGTCAACCTCGCCGCGCCGCTCCACGACGGCGAGCGCGTCTACGTCCCCGAGGTTGGGGCGACCGTGCCGCCCGCCATCGAGCCGTCATCCGGCACCTCCAGCACAGACCCGGCCGGGCCGGTCAACATCAACACTGCGAGTGCCGACGAGCTCGACGTGCTGCCCGGCGTCGGGCCGGCCACGGCCGCAGCGATCATCGCCCATCGAGAGCAGCACGGCCCGTTCCAGACCGTTGACCAACTCGCCGAGGTGCGCGGCATCGGTCCGGCCAAGCTCGACGCGTTGCGCGCCCTGGTGACGGTGTGATCAGAACAGTGCTCGCCCGAACACGAGGTTCACTGCGACCAGGGCCACGAACACACCGATCCACGTGCCGGCCGCCAGCCAGAGGTATTCGCGCCAGAAGTCGCGCCACGAGGCCACCGGCGAGCGCGTCGCTCGCCGTGCCGACACCAGGCCGATCAGCATCCACAACGCACCGCTGCCGACGATCGCCCACGCATAGGTGCCGCCACCAGTGCGCAGCGGCGCGCCGACCACGAGCAGTCCCGGCGCGGCGAACAACGCCATCAGGAAGCCGGCGATGCCCCGCGCCAACGAGTTGTTGTTGTGCAGCAGCAGCAGAGCGACGCCGCCGAGCGCACCCGGCGGAACGAGAGCGACGATCGGTCCCGAGCCGCGCAGCTTGCTGCGATACGAGCGGGGCCCGAGGGGCACGGGCTGGTAGTAGGTCGGGGCGGGTTCGATGAGCCGAGCGTATGGCCCGCAGGCGCGACGGCGGCGGCACCCGCTGATCGACGGCGACCTGGTGCTGGTCGCGGCGTCGACCGTACTGGGTGTCTGGACCCGATCGATGCAGTGGGTCGTGCTCGCCGCTGGCGTGGTGGTGGTCGTGCGCAGGCGAGCTCTGCTCGGGGCTCTGTGCGTGTTGCTCGGCCTCTCCGGGGTGTGGCGATCGGCGACCACCTGGGCCGGCGCGCACCCCCGGCACCTCGGTGACTTCGCTGGTTGGGTGACGATCGTCGGGGATCCAGTCCCGCTCGGCGCAGGGTTGCGGGTCACGCTCGAAGTCGAGGGCGAACGCTTCGACACGTGGGCGTACGGGTCGGCGCGGCGACGGTTGGTGGATCGCCAGGTGGGCGAGCGTGTCTACGTGGAGGGCCGGCGGCGCCCGCTCACCACCCAGGCCCACCGCGCCCAGTTGCGCCACGTCGTCGGTCGCGTCGACCTCAGCGCCGTCGGTGACTGGCACGACGGATCGCGCCTCTCGGCGACATCGTCGCGGGTACGGATCGCCTTGCGGCACGCCGCCGAACGGGCGATGGCCGGAGACGACGCGGCCTTGTTCACCGGCTTGGTGATCGGCGACGACTCACGACAGTCGCCCCAGATGGTCGAGGTGTTCCGCGCTTCAGGGTTGTCGCATTTGACTGCCGTCTCCGGCGAGAACGTCGCATTCATCGTCGCCGCGGCTGCGCCCGTACTGCGGCGTCTCCGGCCGTGGTGGCGGTGGGCGACGACGCTCGCCCTCATCTCGTGGTTCATGATGCTGACCCGATTCGAGCCGTCGGTGATGCGCGCTGGAGTCATGGCCATCGTCGCCACGACCGGCTATGTGGCCGGTCGGGACGTATCGGCGATCCGTGCTCTGTCGTGCACGGTGACGGTGCTCGCCCTGATCGATCCGATGCTGGTCTGGTCAGTGGGCTTCTGGCTGTCGACCGGTGCAACGGCTGGGGTGTGCCTCGCCGGCCCGCGTCTGGCCGAGTCCCTCCCCGGGCCGCAGTGGCTGCGCCTCCCGCTGTCGGTCACGCTCGGCGCGCAGGTCGGCGTCGCCGTGCCGAGC
>DATBKA010000617.1:0-2343 GCA_036556105.1 Ilumatobacteraceae bacterium
GCAGCGCAGCCTCAGCGGCGGGCACACAGAAGTGCTCGACCCCGACGGCGGTGAGGCCGATGCCCGCGTCGGAGACGTTGCCGCCCTCGAGCGTGACGAACACCCCCGCGGCTGCGACCGCCCAATCTCCGGCTCGACGCTCGACCTTCTCGTAGGCGCTGCCCGTGCTGGTGCGGATCGGCACGCGTATCTCGGTGACGATCTCGCCCGACTGGGCCGCCGTCTCGTACGGGCCGAGATGGAACTCACGGGCCGGCACGGTCCGCTCGCCGTCCTTCGACCGCAGCACGATGGTTGCTCCGAGAGCGGCCATCACGGCCGACAGGTCCTCGGACGGATCTGCTTGGCACAGTGATCCGCCGATCGTGCCGCGGTTGCGCACGACCGGATCGGCGATCACCCGCTCGGCGTCGGCGAAGATCGCGTAGTGCTCGTTGGCGACTGCCGACTCGAGCAGCTCGCGGTGGCGCGTCATCGACCCGATGCGGATCTCGGCGCCCTCGACTCGTACGTAGGCGAGGTCGAGGTCGTTGATGTCGATGAGATGCTCGGGTCGGGCCAGGCGCAGCTTCATCATCGGCAGGAGGCTGTGCCCGCCGGCCACCAATCGTGCCTCGGGCCCGAGTCGATCCAGCAGAGCGATCGCATGGTCGATGCTGGTCGCTCGCTCGTATTCGAACGGCGGTGGTATTTGCATGCGGATCCCCCGATCCTGACGGTGGCTCGTGCCAACCCAAACTGAGGGCTCCCCAGATCTGCCCTCAGCCCCGGATCATGGGCGCCATCCCAGCACCCGTCAATCGCCACCTAACCGAAGCCTTATCGCGACACGACCAGGCCCGTCGCCCGGGAATACAGTTCCGCGACAGTGACGCTGGCGCAACTGAAGGTCTTCGTGCTCGTCTCGAGGCTCGGGTCCGTGCGCGCCGCCGCGGCCGCTCTCGGCGTCAGCGAGCCTGCCGTGTCACAGGCGCTCGCCGCACTGCGCCAACACCTCGACGATCCGTTGATCACGCGCGCTGGATCCGGATCGGGGTCGGGGATGGAGCTGACGCCCGCCGGACGGCGAGTCGTCACCATCGCCTCGCAGATGGTCAACCTGGCCGTGGAAGCGGAGGCCGCGGTGCGGCAGTCCAACGGCGCGGCCGAGCTGCTGCGTGTCGTCACGACGAGCACGCTGGCTCAGTCGATCGTTCCCTCTCTGCTCCAGGCATTCACGGCGCGTGCCGGGGGGATCGAGGTCAGCCTGGGTGTGGCGACGACGACGGAGATGGCCGCGCTGCTCGAGGAACGTCTTGCCGATGTCGCCCTGGGGCCGCGATTGCCGGGCCTCGATGCCGAAGCGGTGATGCGCTATCGCATGACCCTCGTCGCCCATCCCGACCTGCGCGTCAACGGTGGGGGACTGGCCGGGTTGCGGTGGTTCGTCGACCCCACCGGCCCCGATCCGCTGTCGGATGTCGGCGCGTTGCTGGCCCGCCATCGCGTGCCCGCATCGCATGTCAGCGTGTTCGCCAACGAGAAGGCCGCCTGGTCAGCCGCCGCGGCTGGGGGAGGCGTGGCCCCGGCGATCGACCACATGGTGTCCGCAGAGGTCGACCGTGGTGTGCTGGCCCGCCTGCACTCGTCCGACGTCCCCGTTGACCTGCTGTTGCACGTCAACTCCCTGGGAGCGCCACGCCGGTCCCGCGCCGCCGACAAGCTGCGCCGATTCACCCGCACCCCCGACGCGATGCAGGCCATGTACCGTCCGGATGCCGGAGTACCGGTTTCCAAGTTCCGGCCGCCGGTCTATGTCACGCTCTGGAGTTAGACATCGTCCCTGGTCACGCACGGTGGTTGACAAGGACTTGAGTCGAGTCGAGTCAAAACCTTCCCGATAACGCAATCGTGTCACCCACCACACGGATAACAGCGCGGCGACATACACGGAGGTATTGATGAAACGATCCTTGATCGGGGTCGCCGCAGTAGTCCTCGGCTCCGCCCTTGTCGGCCTCGTCGGCTTGCCGCACGCAACCGCGGCTCCGCCGACCACGACCAGCACGGTGACGTTGCCGCTCTTCGGCGTGCCACTCACCCTCGACATCACGACCGGCCCTGGTGGCAACATCAGCGACGTCTCCGTCGATCCGGCCGACAACACGGTGGCCACGAAGCTGAAGCCGCACAAGGTGGTCTTCAAGAGCGCCAACCAGGCTGACCCGGCTGCGGATCCGGCGCGCATCGTGATCAAGTCGAAGCACGGCGGCCAGAGCGTCACTGCCCGCGCCGGGTCACTGGCCGACGTCACCGGCGACGGTAGCTGGGTCGGCGACGTGTTCGGCGACGGAACGATCACCA
>DATBKA010000618.1:0-5053 GCA_036556105.1 Ilumatobacteraceae bacterium
TTCGCGGGCCGCGGCGCGGCTGGTTTTGATGCCGTGGGCGTAGACGATGAAGGCCGAGGCATGGTCGAGCAGTGCCTCGCGCTGGAGGGCGCGGCCGGCCTCGACGACCGACCCGGCGAAGGCCCGACCCTCGTCCCGCGGCCCAACCTTGGTGTGCCACTCGTGCCGTCCGGTCCACTGGGCGAGGAACGCGGTGTACATCGCCAGCCGGACCGTGTCGGGCCCGGGAGTGTTGAGGTGGTGCCATCGGGCCGCGTTGGCGTAGGTCAGGCCGTGGGTGATGTCGAGCCAGCCGAAATCGTCGAGGAGGTCGTCCTCGCCGCTGACGTCGTAGCGCATCATCCGTTCGCAGACGGCTTCGACGACGACGTCGAGCACCCCGTCGACGCCGGCCCCTCCCTGGAGGGTGGCGGCGACCGCCGGCACGATCGCCTTGCGGTCCGCCCCGAGCAGCACGGCGAGCAGGGTGCCGCCGTCGCGCCAGCCGGGGTCGACCGGAAGCTCGGCGAGCGAGCCGAGGTTCTCGGCGGCGAGCGTGCGCATGAATGGTCGGGTGTACGGCAGGAGGTCTTCGCGCGTGCCGTAGACGATCGTCGGCACGAGGTATGGCAGCACGGTGGAAGCGCGGTGCCAGCCGATCATCTCGAGCAGTTCGAAGGCCTTCTGGCAATAGATCGCCCCATGGCCATACGACAGGAGGTGGTCGCTGGCGACGGCGGTGAACCACGGTCGCAGATCGCCGGCCCCGAGGCCGGCCTCGATGGCGGCGAGCACGAGCGCCTGCGCCGCTTCGAGATCCTCAGCTTCGACTGCTTGGCGAAACGCATCGCCAGGTGCCGCCGGTAGGCGGCGCACCGGATCTGGCAGAGGGTTGACCGGACGGTCGCGCTCGACCTCGGCGATGCCGGCGATCGCCTGGACGATCGGAAGGGCGCGCTGGTCACCGTCGTAGAGGTCGACCATCGTCAGACAGTCGGTCGCCGAGGCGACCGCATGCCCCCATCCGAACTCGGCCCGCGGCGCACCGTGCTGCACCGCTTCCCACACCAGCTCGCCAGGATTGGCGTCAGCCTGCAGCAGGCGGACGACGTCGCGGCTGACCTGGCCGACGTAGTGTCGCTCGATGCCGCGGCGCAAGCTGGCGGTCAATCGCGGCCGCAGCGCCTCGCGATCAGGCGGGCGCACGGTGACGTGAACGGTGCCGTCGTCGTCGATCTGCGTCGGGTGAGTGGCGATGTCCTCCTCGCCGACCACACAGGTGCCGTCGTCGACGCGGAACTTCCAGTTGTGCCAGGCGCACGTGAGCACGTTGCCGTCGAGCGACCCCTGCGTCATGCCGTATCCCTCGTGCGGGCAAGCGTGTGCGAGCGCGAACACGCCGTCCGATGTCCTGACGAGACACAGGCGTTGATCGTCGACCCGGACCATCTTCATCGAGCCGACGGGGAGATCATCGAGGTGGGCGACAGCGGAGTTCATGGGCCGTGACGGTAGAACTTAAAGCATGGTTGAAGTCAAGCGCTTCTCGGTCGGTGAGGTCGCCGCCCGCGCCGGCGTGGCCACGGCGGCGCTGCGCTTCTACGAGGCAAACGGCCTGATCCACAGCGAACGCAACGAATCGGGACACCGTCGTTACCGCGCCGATGTGCTTCGCCGCGTCGCGTTCATCCGCGTCGCCCAGCGCATCGGCCTGACGCTCGACGAGATCCGCGCCGCGCTCGACTCGTTGCCCTCGAAGCGAACGCCGACCCGCGATGACTGGAACGACATGTCCAGTCGTTGGTTGCCGCGCATCGATGAGCGGATCGCCGAGTTGGAGATGTTGCGCGACCGACTCGATGGCTGCATCGGTTGTGGCTGCCTGTCGCTCGACACGTGCGAGCTCTACAACCTCGGCGATCGGGCGGCGCGCCGCGGCGCCGGCGCCCGTTACCTGCTCGGCGACCCGATGGACTGACGACGCGGCGCGGGCTGTGTGCGTGATGGTTGGCGGGGCGGACGCCCGAATGCCGGTCGTCGTCGACTCTCGTGAGGACATGAATCGACTGCACGTTCATGTCCTCACAAGAGTCCCCAGCAGCGACAGCATCGCGCTCAACGATGCGCAATATCGGATCGGCCGCAGTTGCTGGGTTGCATCATCGCCGGTTTGATAGCATAATGCAAGCATGCCGAATGTCTTAGTACGCGATCTTCCAGATGCGGTGCATGCAAGCCTCCAGCGGCGCGCCGAGGAAGCAGGGCAGTCTCTCCAGCAGTATCTCGCCACCGAGCTCACACGGCTGGCGTCGACACCGACGATGCATGAAGTGCTCGCACGCATCTCCCGCCGACACGGAGGCCGGGTCGGCCTCGACAGAGCCGTCGCCGATCTCGACGAAGAACGCGGCCCGCGTTGATCGTCATCGACGCGTCCGTACTGGCCAACGTCGTCGGCGACGACGGGCCAGCCGGGCGCGCCGCACGCAATCGAATCGCCGCCACCACGCGATGGTCTGCGCCGGATCTCGTCGACGTAGAAACGGTCTCGGTCCTTCGGAGACGCTGGCGTGCCGGTGACCTCACAGCTCGACGGTTCCGAGCTGCCGTCGTCGACCTTGTCTCGCTCCCGATCGCCCGCTTCCCGACCGGCCCTCTGATGGTCCGGGCCTACGAACTCCGCTCGAACCTGACCCCATACGACGCCACCTACGTCGCGCTCGCCGAGGGCCTTTCCTGTGCACTCGTGTCGGCCGACGCCCGACTGGCGCGTGCACCTGGCATCCACTGCCACGTTGACATCCTGGTGTTATGACCGCTCGACGTGAACGCCCAGACTGACTACGCGGCGAGGGCGCCGAGACCGGCACCCATCAGATCCACGAAGTTGTCGTGGTAGAAGGCCTGGCGGGCGGAGGCGGAGACGCCGGTCAGGCTGGCCTCGAACCGCTCGATCGGGCGGCGACCGCCCTCGACATGCGGGTAGTCCGAGGAGAACAGGCAGACTTCGGGCCCGCTCTGCTCGATGATCCATCCGACGTCTTCTGTGGGATAGGGGGTGAAGCGCATCTGGCGGCGCACGTACTCCGTGGGGCGCAACGACAGGGCGCGCAGGCGCTCCTCGTGGCGGGCGAACGCGTCGAAGGCGGCCTCCATCTGGCGCATCCACGACGGCACCCAGATCGCTCCTTGCTCGATGACGCCGACACGCAGGTCGGGGAAGCGATCGAACACGCCGTCGAAGATCATCGTCGCCAGCGTCTGCGCCGGCGGGACGGGGATGCCCATGTAGTCCACCGAGCGGAAGTTCTCGTCACCGCCGTGGAAGTCGGCCGGGATCGGCAGCCCGTTGACGAAGTAGTTCGGGTCGATCAGCTGCCCGGTGCCTCCGACGTGGAAGACGATCGGGATTCTGGCCTCGCTCGCCGCGGCCCACACCGCATCGAGGCGAACGTGGCTGGGGGAGTGCGACGGCGGACACCCGGAGGCGACCAACAACGCAGCGGCTCCCATGGCGATCGCCTCGGTGGCGAGATCGCCGGCGCGGTCGAGGTCAGCCAGCGGGACGTACAGCGTCGGCAACAGCCGAGCATCGGCCGCACAGAACTCGACCATCGCCCGGTTGTGGGCCCGGGCAGCGCCGATTGCGAGGTCGAGGTCGCCCGAGTGCTCCCATGCGTAGAGGCGCGTGTTGTGGAACGTGTTGAACACGAGCTGGCTGGCGAAGCCGAGCAGGTCGAGCGCCCGGCCGCGATCGTCGGCGAGGAACGAGCCGGTGGCGGCGAAGTTCTTGCGGGCCATGATCTCGGCTTGCTCGGCGGCGATGTACTCGTCGGAGCGATGACGAGCCGTGATCTTGGCGAACGACGCCTCGAGATCGCGGAGCTGCTGGTCGGCGTCGCCGGTCTGGCGCAACTCGTTGCCGTTGCCGTAGGTCAGCGGTTCGATGCGGTCACGGATCGACGCGTCGGCGTGGTCGCGCAGCCAGTTCGGCGTCTCCATGATGTGCGCGTCGGCGTCGTGCACCACGAGGCCTGTCGAGTTGTACGGCATCGGCTCAGATTAGGGCACGGGCTCCATCTGGCACCGAGGGGCGCATGCCGACTGCGGCGGTGCGTCCGACGGCGACCGACGTCAGCACGACGACGATCGTGATGACCGCCGCGACCGACAAGTGCTCTCCGAGCAGTGGCCATCCCCAGACCATCGACAGTGCCGGCTGGGCGAGCTGTGTCTGCCCGGCACGGGCGATCCCGGCCCGAGCCATCCCGGCGTACCACGCGAAGAATCCGAGGAACATCGACACGGCGGCGGTGTAGCCGAACGCCGCCCACTGTGTCGGAGTGGCGTGCAAGCCGGTCTGCGCGGCGGCGACGATCGTGATGATCCACGTCAGCGGCGCACCCAGCGCGAGGGCCCAGCAGATGACCTGCCAGCCACCGAGCTCACGGGCGAGGAGTGCACCCTCGGCGTATCCGACCGCGGCGGCGAGCACGGCGAGGATCAACAGCGCGTCGGCAGCGTGCAGGGTGCCGCCGCCTTCGTGGACGACGTAGGCGGCGACGGCGGCAAACCCGACCGCACTACAGGCCCAGTACGCGGACGACGGACGTTCCCCGGCACGCAGGACCGCCAGGCCGGCGGTCGCCAGCGGCAGCAGACCGTTGACCACCGAACCATGGAGGCTCGCCGTGTGCCGCAGTGCGTAGGCGATGAGGATCGGGAACCCGAAGATCACGCCGGCGACGACGGCGGCGAGTCGGACGACCTGTTTGCGCGTCGGTCGTTTCGGCTTGGCGACCACAATGACGATCATCGCGAACACGCTGGCAACCGCGGCCCGGCCCACCGCGGCCACGACCGGATCGAGCCCGCGCACGGCGATCTTCGTCAGCGGGATGCTGAAGCTGAACGCCAACACACCGAGTCCCGCCAGCACCAAGCCCATTGCCGCGAGAGGGTATCGATCGGCGCGGTTCAGGACGTGGTGGATATCGGTGACCGGCCTTCGATGACGAGCGCGACCGACAACAGCACGGCGAGGATCACGCCCGTGACGAGCACCGGCTCCGGC
>DATBKA010000619.1:0-12804 GCA_036556105.1 Ilumatobacteraceae bacterium
TGATGCGCGGCCTGCCCTCGGAAGGGCGCGATCGCGACGTCATCCTCAAAGAGCTGCACGAGATGGCTGAGCTCGAAGACGCGAAGTGGGAGAACGGAAAGGCATCCGGCTCCTTCTACTGCGGCGATCACGAGCACTACGCGTTCATGGGCGAGGCATTCGCGCTGTACAGCCACATGAACGCGATGCAGCGCGACGTGTGCCCGAGCGCGACACGTTTCGAAGGCGAGATCATCGCCATGGGCCTCGATGTGATGCACGCATCCGAGGTCACCGACACCGAACCGGCAGGGATGCTCACCAGCGGAGGCAGCGGCAGCATCCTCCATGCCATGCTGGCCTACCGGGAAGACGCCACTCGCAAGGGCAACACCAGGCCGAACATCGTCAAACCGGAGACTGCTCATCCCGCGTTCGACAAGGCCTGCCATCTGCTCGGAATGGAGATGCGCCGCGCCCCGATCCGTCCCGACACCGCGCAGGTCGACATCGACCGGATGGCGTCGATGATCGACTCCAACACGGCAGCGATCGTCGGTTCCGCCTGCAACTACGGCTATGGCACGGTCGATCCGATCGGCGAGCTGTCGACACTGGCTCTCGATCGCGGCATCGGGCTGCACGTCGACGGCTGTCTCGGCGGGTTCATCCTTCCGTTCGGTGAGATGCTCGGCTTCGACATCCCGGTGTTCGACTTCCGTCATCCCGGTGTCACCACGATCTCCGCCGACACGCACAAGTACGGGTACAGCGTGAAGGGCACGTCGATCCTGATGTTCCGCGACAAGCAGTTGCGCAACGGGCAGTACTTCTTCATGACCGACTGGTCGGGCGGCAAGTACGCATCACCGGGCATCGACGGGTCGCGCTCGAGCGGCCTGCTGGCGGCAACATGGGCGTCGATGGTGGCGATGGGCCGCGAGGGCTACCTGCGGCGTGCCAAGAAGATCTTCGACACCGCCTACGCGATGCAGGATGTCGTCAAAGCCCAACCGGAGCTGCGCATCATCGGCAACCCGTCGTTCTGCTTCTCGTTCACGTCCGACGTGTTCGACATCTACCACCTCAACGACGCAATGCGCGAGCGTGGCTGGCGCCTCAACGGGCAGCAGTATCCGAACGCCGTGCACATGGCCGTCACCGGCCCGCAGACGCAGGACGGCGTGATCCAGGCGTGGACCGACGACATCCCAGCCGCCGTCGCCTACGCCAACACTCGCCGCGGCGAGCCGGCGCAGAGCTCGTCCATCTACGGCGGGGCAACGGCGCCGACCGCCGAGATCACCGCCAAGATCAACTCCGTGGTCACCGGCCTGCTCGACACCTACCAGTCGCTGCCGCCCGCCAAGTAGGCCGGCACCCAAGTCCGGCGCCTCTGCGCGGCAAGTCACCGAATCTTCGCCCGTGCCAACCGAAGATTTCGTGACGCGCGGCCTGTGCGAGCATGGCGCGATGCGCGACCGACGGCTCTCCCCAGCGACACTTGCGGTCACCGCGGGACGGTCGGATTCACCTGGCGACCCGCTGAACCCGCCGATCGTGATGGCCTCGAACTTTCGCGCCGGCGGTGAGTACACACGAACACACGGCACGGCGACGTGGGCGGCGTTGCAGGAAGCGATCGGAGCCCTCGAAGGTGGGCACGCCGTGGCCTACGCCAGCGGGATGGCCGCGGCCGCAGCGATCGTCTACTCGCTTGCGCCGAAGGTCATCGTCGTCCCGACGTTCAGCTATCTCGGTGTGCGCTCGCTGCTCGCCGAGCACCAGCGGCAGGGCCACGTCGAGCTCCGCCCGGTCGACATCACCGACACTGCACAGGTCGTCGCCGCCGCCCACGGCGCCGACGTGGTGTGGGTGGAGACGCCCACGAACCCGACCCTCGATGTCGCCGACCTTCCGGCGATCATCGGCGGCAGCCACGCCGCCGGAGCCCGAGTCGCGGTCGACTCGACGTTCGCGACTCCGATCCTCCAGCGTCCTCTCGAATCCGGCGCAGACATCGTGTTGCACAGCGGCACCAAGTTCATCGGCGGCCACAGCGACCTGCTGCTCGGGCTGTGCGTCACCGCCGACGACGACGTGCACGCCCGACTCGTCGAGGCGCGCACGTTCCAAGGGGCAACTCCCGGCGCGCTCGAAGCGTTCCTCGCCCTGCGCGGGCTGCGCACGCTGCCGATCCGCCTCGCCGCGATGCAGCACAACGCGGCAACACTCGTCGAACGCCTCCGCGCCCACCACGCCGTCGACGAGGTCCGCTACCCCGGCGAGGGAGCGATGGTCTCGTTCGTCGTCCGCGGCGGAGCGCCGGCGGCCGACGCGGTCTGTGCCGCGATTCGGGTCCTGGTGCCGGCGACCAGCTTGGGAGGGGTCGAGACCACCATCGAGCGTCGCCAGAAGTACGCCGGCGACGCCCACGTGCCACCCGGCTTGCTGCGCATGAGCGTCGGGATCGAAGACGTCGAGGACCTGTGGGCGGACCTCGACGCAAGCCTCGCTACGTCGGGCGCCTAGCCTGACGGTGACGGCAAGACGGAGAGGCAGTGACGGTTTCCAAGCCGACGATCCTGACGGTTGACGATGATCCTGCCGTGTCGCAGGCCATCAGTCGCGACCTGCGTCGCCGGTACGGCGCCGACTATCAGGTCGTCCGAGCAACGTCGGGCGCCGAGGCCTTGCGAGTGCTCAGCGAATATGCGCTTCGCGACCGGCGCATCGCCCTGATCGCCTCCGACCAACGCATGCCCGGGATGACCGGCGTCGAGTTCCTCGAGCAGGCCCGCGAGCACACCGCCGACGCCAAGCTCGTGCTGTTGACCGCCTACGCGGACACCGACGCGGCGATCAAGGCGATCAACGACATCGCCCTCGACTACTACCTGTTGAAGCCGTGGGACCCGCCCGAGGAGCGCCTCTACCCGGTGATCGACGATCTGCTCGGCGACTGGCGGCAAGCCCACCCCGACGAGCGGCCGGAACTGCGCGTCGTCGGCCACCGCTGGTCCGATCGCAGTCACGAGATCAAGACGTTCCTGGCCCGCAACCATGTGCCGTACCTCTGGCTCGACGTGGAGTGTCAGGACGAGGCGCAACGCCTCCAGCAACTGGCCAACGCGGCACCTTCCGACCTTCCACTCGTGCTCGTACCGGACGGCGAACCGCTCAAGGCGCCGACGACTCGCCAGCTCGCCAGCGCACTCGGCTTGCGCACGACCGCCGAGAAACCACTCTACGACCTGTGCATCGTCGGCGGCGGTCCGGCGGGACTGGCGGCCGCGGTGTACGGCGCGTCGGAGGGCCTGCAGACCGTCGTGATCGAGCGCGAGGCACCGGGCGGGCAAGCCGGTCAGAGCGCGGCAATCGAGAACTACCTCGGCTTCCCGAGAGGCCTGTCCGGTTCGGATCTCACCCATCGCGCCGTCTCCCAGGCCCGCCGGTTCGGCGCGGAGATGGTGCTCGCCCGTGACGTCATCGGTTTCGAGACCCGCGGCCCGGTTCGTGCCGTTCGCTTCGACGACGACAGTGAGATCGAGGCGCGCACCGTCATCGTCGCCACAGGCGTCGCCTACCGGTTGCTCGACGCTCCCGGGCTGGTCGACTTCGCCGGACGAGGCGTGTTCTACGGTGCCACGGCCAGCGAGGCTCGAGCGACGGCGGGCGACGACGTCTACGTCGTCGGTGCAGCCAACTCAGCCGGTCAGGCGGTGCTCAACCTGGCCCGCTTCGCTCGCCGCGTCGTGCTGCTCGTCCGATCCGACTCGCTGGAGAAGTCGATGTCGCAATACCTCGTCGAACGCATCCTGGCCGCCGACAACGTCGAGGTTCGCCTGCAGACCGAAGTCGTCGAGGGCCGAGGCGACGGCCACCTGGAGAGCATCACCGTCGTCGACGCAGCGCGCGGCACGAAAGAAGAGCTCCCCACCAACTGGCTGTTCGCGTTCATCGGCGCCTCGCCCCGCACGGAATGGCTGGGAGATCGTGTCGCTCGCGACGACAAAGGGTTCATCGTCACCGGAAGTGATCTGCTCGCTCGAGCCGACGGCCCGAAGTGGCCGCTGAGCCGGCCGCCGTTCGTGCTGGAGACGAGTGTGCCCGGGCTGTTCGCCGCGGGAGATGTCCGGTTGGACTCGATGAAGCGCGTCGCTTCAGCGGTTGGTGAGGGGGCCATGTCCGTGTATTTCGTGCATCGCTATCTGGCGACGGTCTGACGTGATCGATCAACTTCGTGGCTTGTTCGTGCTCGACGGCCTCACCGACGATCAATTGCGTCAGCTTGCCGACGCCGGCGAAGAAGTCGACTTCGAAGAAGGCACCGAGCTGTTCCGCGAGGGATCACCCGCCGACCACTGGTGGGTGCTCCTCGAAGGTGCCGTGCAGCTCGTACGCCGCGCCGGCCGCGAGGAACCAGTCGTCGTGCGCACCATGGAGCGGCCAGGCCTGTGGGCGGGCGGGTTCCAGGCCTGGGACAGCTCGGGCAGCTACCTCGCCACGGGCCGCGGTGCCGGTCCCGGTCGCATGTTCCGTCTCCCTTCGAGCGCGCTGGGCGAGCTCGGCCGAGAGTGGTTCCCGTTCGGCGTCCACCTCATCGAGGGCTTTTTCCAGACGGTGCGCAGCATGGATTCGCTCAGCCGCCAGCGCGAGGCGCTGATCGCCCTGGGCACGCTCGCCGCCGGCCTCGCCCACGAGATCAACAACCCGGCCTCGGCCACGACCCGAGCGGTCGACGAGTTGCACACCACGTGCGACACGCTGCTGTCCTCCCTGACCAAACTCGCCGAGCAGGACATGCTCGCCGAGAACTTCATCGCCATCGACGTCATGCGCCGAGAGCTCGACCCGTCGAGGGCCAGCACCGATCCGCTCGTGGTCACCGATCGCGAAGAGGCGTTGCTGGAGTGGCTCGATGCCCACGACGTCGAGGGCGGATGGCGGATCGCTCCCGCGCTTGCTGCCGGCGGCGTCGACGTCGACTGGTGTGATCGCGCTGCCGAGGTGCTGCAGGGAGCGCACCTCGAGCCGGGGCTCGAATGGGTGGCCAGCACGCTGTCGACCCAGGCACTGCTGTCGGAGGTCAAGGAAGCGACGCGGCGGATCTCGGCGCTGGTCGACGCGGTCAAGTCGTACTCGCAAGTGGACCGTGCCTCGGTGCAGCGGATCGACGTCACCGAAGGACTCGAGAGCACGCTGGTGATGCTCGGGCACAAGCTGCGCGGTGTGACCGTGTTGCGCGACTTCGGCGCCGACGTGCCCCAGATCGAGGCGAACCCGGGTGAGCTCAACCAGGTGTGGACGAACCTGATCGACAACGCCGTCGACGCGATGGACGGCAGTGGAACGTTGCGCATCTCGACCCGTGCCGAGCCTGACGAGATCGTGGTTGAGATCGCCGACTCCGGGCCGGGGATGCCCGACGACGTGAAGGCCCGCGCCTTCGAGCCATTTTTCACGACCAAGGAGGTCGGCAAGGGCACCGGCTTGGGCCTCGACATCTCGCGACGCATCGTCGTCGAGCGGCACCACGGTCGCATCGCCATCAACTCGCAGCCAGGCGACACCGTCATCGCGGTCCACCTCCCCCGCAAGGACGGCTGACGGCTGTCGAAAACGCCGAGGCAAGTCATCAAATCTTCGGCTGTGCCGAAGATTTGGTGCCGCGTCGCTCAGGGCGGGCTCACCGAGCCGCCGCGTACTGTATGGAGCGTGCCCAAGTCGATGGAAGAGCGAGTGCGCGCCATCTGCATGGCGTTCCCGGAGGTCACCGAGCGGCTCAGCCACGGCGCACCTTCCTTCTTCGTGAAGAAGCAGTTCGTGATGCTCTGGCCGGACGGCCACCACGAGAACCAGTTTTCTCACCTGTGGGCTGCGGCGCCGCCTGGCGTGCAGGCGGAGCTGGTCGAGACCGAGCCCGACCGGTTCTTCCGTCCTCCCTACGTTGGGCCGCGCGGCTGGATCGGCGTACGCCTCGATCGACGCGTCGATTGGGACGAGGTCGCCGCGATCTGCAAGGACGCCTATCGAACCGTGGCGCCGCGAACGCTGGTCGCGCAGCTCGACTCCGAGCGCTGAGCTACGTGCTGGTGTCGATGACGCAGAACCGGTTGCCCTCGGTGTCGGCCATGACGACGAAGTCGGGGTGCTCGGGGTAGAGATCCCAATCGACTCGGGTCGCGCCGAGCGACACCAGCCGCTCGACCTCGGCCGCTTGGTCGGAAGCGTCGCCCGCATACAGGTCGAGGTGCACACGGGGATGTTCCTGCACCGGCGACTCGCTGGTGTCGAGGGCGATGTGCACACCGTCGCCCTCGACGGGAACGATGATCATGTAGTCGTCGTCAGCGCTGATCTCCCGCTTCGGCCGGTAGTTCAACGCGCGTGTCCAGAAGGCCACGGCGCGGTGCAGGTCCTGCACACCCATCACGACAGTTCCGACGCTCAACATGCGCCCGACCCCTCCCTCAGTCGCCGCTGAGGATGCCCGCCTCGCTGATCCGCCGGGAGACGTCCTCGGGCATCAGGCGCAGCGAATCGATCGTCGGCTCGAGGCGAACGGTGGACGCGTCGACGAGCTCGATCGTCACGCCCACCGGGGGATGGTCCTGTCCGAACAAGTACGTCTCGGCCTCGGTGAGGTCGGCCAGCGGTCGCGAGAACCGGAGGATGAAGCCGCGATGACCGTGATCGGCCTCGACGGATGTGACCGCCAGCGGCTGCGGCTGCGGTGCCGAATCCCACTGCCACCGCCCCGACTCTGCGGTGCAGATCTGGTGGCGGATGTCCTTCCAATACTCGATCAGGTCAGCATCGGCGGAATTGGCGGGATCCAGCTTCTGGGCGTGCGGGAAGTACTCGTAGAAGACGTGGTCCGTCCACTCGTTCAGCGTCGTGTCGCGGATCTGCAGCCAGTCCTGCACCCACTGGTGCTGGTTCGGATCGTCCGGATCGAGCCGTTGCGGAGCGTCCGGGTGCTCGGCGGCGAAGCGCCGGTCGACCTCCTCGTAGAGCTGCGCTTGTGTTGGAATCGCCATGCGAGAATCGTCCGACCTCGGGCGACGATGGTCAAGGTCCGCACGGGCAATCAGCCGTTGCCCGTAAGGGACCGATTGTCAGCGCGCCTCGCCCTCAGCAGACGTGGCGACGGCGATCACGCCGTGGTCGCCCACCAGCTCGTCGTCGCCGGTGACGATGCCCCACAGCAGCGCGGCGGCCTCACCGATCGTGCTGCTCGGACCCTTCCACCATTCACCGCTCGTCACGTCGAAGCGCAACACGGTCAAGCGTGGATCCTCGACACCGTCGAACCAGACCTTGGCGATCGGTGTCCACAGCCGCTGCCGTTCCTCCGGGCGATCATCGACCGTCGCTACTCCATTGAGCGACAGGTACGTGTTGTGCTCGTGATCGGCGAACGTGACATGCACTGCTCGGCCATCGTCGCCAACCCCGCTCATCCAGTCCGCCTTGCGATCGACGAGGAACGACAGCCGCTCACCCTCGATAGCGGCAACCGTCAGAGGTCGGGACGAGTGTGCGTCGCCGATCATGGTCATGAACATCACCACGCTGCGGCCGCTCTCGATCATCTCCTCGAGCGGACGAGCCTCGACATCGTTGTCGTTGCGCATCGGTACTCCTTCGGTTCTTGCCACCGATGTACCCGCCGGGAGAGGAAGCCAACCGAGGTGTCAGGCGCTCACAGTCCGTTGCATCGACATCAGTGCATCGATGCGCTCGCCCATCGGTGGATGGGTGAGGAACAGCCGGGCGAAGCTGACCTGCCGCCCGGTCAGCGGGTTGACGATGTACGCCGTCGCCTGCGCCGGGCTGACGTTCATCGGCACTCGACGCGCCGTCGCCTCGAGCTTGGCCAGTGCGCTGGCCAGCGGCCGGGGATCACCGAGCAACTCCGCGCCGCCGCGATCCGCCTCGAACTCTCGGCTCCGTGACAACGCCATCTGCATGACCGCCGCAGCGATCGGCGCAACGAGCGCCAGCAACAGCAGGACCAGCGGATTGGGCCGGTCGTCGTCGTCGCCACCACCGAACATCCCGGCGAACATCGCCATGTTGGCGATCGCCGAAATTCCGGTCGCCACGGCCGCGGCAATCGAGCCGACGAGGATGTCGCGGTGGCGGATGTGACTCAACTCGTGGGCAACGACACCACGAACCTCGCTGCGGTCCAGGACCTGCAACAGGCCATTGGTGACGCACACCAACGCGTTCTTGTCGTTGCGGCCGGTGGCGAACGCGTTCGGTTGCACGTCGGCGGAGATGAACAGCCGAGGAGTGGCGATGCCGGCGCGGCCGGCCAGGTCGGCGATGTCGGCGCGGAGCCAATCGAGCTCGCCTGGCTCGACCTCGCGGGCCCGAGCGGCGCGCACTGCAAGCTTGTCGGAGAACCAGTACGACCCGCCGACCATGACCAGCCCGAGCAGCAGACCGATGACGGTGCCGGTGGCGCCGCCGATCAGCGACCCGCACAGCACCATGAAACCGCCGAGGCCGGCGAGCAGGGCAAACGTCTTGACGGTGTTCTTGAACATGGGGACCTCCAGGGGTGACTCAGCGATCGGTTGAAATCGCTGAAGGTCTTCCCGCCCTGGCTGGGCTGGCCGCACCGGCTCGAATGAGCGTCCTGACGATGGGCCTCGTGGGGTACTCCCCTTCAGTTGTCGGCATGGTACCGGCGGCGAAGACGAGTGCCAACAACCCGCTCAACGGTGGGGAGACGGGTTTCCTTGACAACCATACCAACTAGTCGGTATGGTTGCGCCGATGCGTGCGACGGCGACCAGACCAGCCCCACGAGGCACCGCGCGGAGCCGATTGCTGGAGGCCGCGGTCACTGTCATCCGCGCCAAGGGTCTGAACGCCACGACCGTCGACGATCTCTGTGCCGCTGCCGGGGTCACCAAGGGGGCGTTCTTCCACCACTTCCCCACCAAGGAGGCGCTGGCGGTGGCCGCTGCCCTCCACTGGTCGGAGACCACCGGGGCGATGTTCGCCGCGGCGGCTTACCACGACCTGCCGCACGCCGCCGCCCGCGTGATGGGCTATCTCGACTTGCGCGCCGCGCTCATCACGGGTGAGCCGGCGAAGTACAGCTGTCTGGTCGGCACGATGGCGCAGGAGGTGTTCGAGACGAACCCGGAGGTGCGCGCCGCGTGCGCTGAGAGCATGTTCGGTCATGCGCACACCCTCGAGGCAGACCTCGCCGAAGCGCTGGCCCCGACTCGCTTCGCCACGACCATCTCGGCAGCCAGTCTCGCCCGCCACACGCAGACGGTCTTGCAGGGTGCGTTCGTGCTCAGCAAGGCCGCCAACGACCCGACGCTGGTGATCGAGAGCATCGACCACCTTCGGCGCTACTTCGAGTTCCTTTTCACCACACAAGGAGATTGAGCAATGTCAGACAACGTCACCCTTCGCGAAGGTCTGCACCAGCTGTCGCCGCACCTCGTGTGTGCGGGCGCGGCGGACGCGATCGAGTTCTACAAGGCCGCGTTCGGCGCAGAGGAACTGGTGCGGCTGGCCGGACCCGACGGGAAGCTGATGCACGCGTGCGTCTCGATCAACGGCTCATCGGTCATGCTGGTCGACGAGAACCTCGAGTGGGGCCTCCGCTCCCCCAAGGCGCTCAACGGCACGCCCGTCACCATTCACCTCGTCGTTCCTGACGTCGATGCGTGGTTCGCCAAGGCGGTCGACGCCGGCGCCACGGTGGCGATGCCCGTCGATGACATGTTCTGGGGCGACCGATACGGCATCATCCAAGACCCGTTCGGCCACCTCTGGGCGATCGCCACGCCGCAGCGCGACCTCACCGGAGCCGAGCTCGCCGACGCCGCCTCGGCAGCGATGAGCGGCGGCAACTGAGCGGTGCCCGACGAGCGCGTTGGACACGCAGTTCGCGGCGACGCCGGCGCGACCTTTGTCCTCATCCCTGGTGCGGGCGGCAGCGCCTTCTACTGGCATCTCGTCGAACCTCAGCTTCGCCGGCGCGGTCATCAGGTCGTTGCCGTCGAGCTGCCCGCTGGTGACCACTCGGCAGGGCTCGAGCAGTACACCGACACCGTGATCGCGGCAATCGGCGAGCGCACCAACCTCGTGGTGGTCGCCCAGTCGATGGCCGGGTTCACGGGGCCGATGGTGTGCACCCGTGTGCGCGTCGAGTTGCTCGTGCTCCTCAACGCGATGATCCCGACGCCCGGCGAGTCGCCCGGGGAGTGGTGGGGCAACACCGGCCACGCTGAGGCCCGGGCCGCGCAAGCCCTGCCCGCCCGCCGTTCCCTCGACGGCGACGACGAGATCGTCGAGGCCTTCTTCCATGACGTTCCCCCCGACGTCAAGGAAGCGGTGTTCGCGCGCGGCGAGCCGCCGCAGTCAGGGGCGCCGTTCGAGAAGCCGTGGCCGCTCGACCGGTGGCCCGACGTGGCGACACGAGTCCTGCAAGGTCGTGACGATCGCTTCTTCCCGATCGAGTTCCAACGGCGGCTGGCTCGTCAACGACTCGGGATCGAGCTCGACGAGATGCCGGGTGGGCATCTCCTCGCACTCAGCCAGCCCGTCGAGCTTGCCGAACGGCTCGACGGCTACTGGAGAGAACTCGCTCATCGGTGACCTGCATCGCGCCGCCAACCACGATCGCCAGTGCGAGTGGCTTCGAGTCTCGCCAACGCAGGTCTGGGGTGAATCGGGACCTTCGGCGGTAGTCGGGCCGACGCCGGGCGTGCACCCTGTGGCATTCGGAGGTGCGCAATGCACGATCGACCACATCTCAAGGCTGCCCGGTTGACGATCGCAGCGATCGCGATCCTCGGTGTCTCTAGTTGCGGTTCCGACAGCGGTGGGAAGAGCGAGTCGACGCAACTCGCCCCGACTGCAACGACACGACCCTCGACCGTCGAAGTAGTCGACGTCCCCAAGGGCATGGCGCTGGTCACCGATCCGTCGGTCGTGGTCCTCGACGTGCGCACGCCAGGCGAGTTCGCCGAAGGCCATCTCGATCGGGCACAGGTCGTCGATTTCACGGCCGCAGACTTTCGCCAGCAGATCGCCCAGTTCGATCGCTCGGCGACCTACTTCGTCTACTGCCACACCGGTAACCGCAGCAGCCAGGCAACGGCGATCATGGCCGAGCTCGGCTTCACGAAGATCTACGACCTCTCCGGCGGCATCCGCGCCTGGTCGCTCGCCGGCGCACCCGTCGTCGCGTAGCCCTGAACGGCGAAGTGTGGTCCTACACGGCCACGATGGCCGCGTACGACCAAAGTTCGCCGTACGTTGCGACAGGGCCGCTCAGTTGGAGATCTTGGCGGTCGTCGCGCGCAGGCGGCGGGCCAGGGCTTCCATGATCCGCACCGGGATCTGCGGATCGCTGCCGACGACCTGCATCAGGCTCTTGCGCGTCAATTCGATGACCACGACGTCGGTGGCGGTCACGACGCTCGCAGTTCGCGGGCCAGGATCGAGCAAGGCGATCTCGCCGAAGAACTCGCCCGGCCCGAAGTGGGCGACGCGGCGGCCCTTGCGCACCACGTCGACAGTGCCCTCGACGATGATGAACAACACATCGGTGTTGGAACCCTCGGCGACCATGCAGTAGCCGGCGGGCCGTCGCACGATGCTGCAGACCGCGGCGACCGAACGCAGCTCGCGCTTGTTCAGCCCGGCGAACAGCGGAACGCGCTGGAGGTGCTCCATGCGGGTGTTGACTGCCAACTTGATGCTCTGCGCCCGCGCTCGACCACCTGCGTCGGGGACAGGCTGATGGACTGGCCACCCACTCGAAAAGCTCTGGCCACTTCGACGATCACTCACCGAGCGACGACCATAGCAGCCACCGCGCGTCGACGACTTTGGTCGGCCTGGTCAAGCGAACGCAATACTGAGCGGCGGTGAAGGTCGTGGTCGTCGGCGGGGGTCTGTCCGGTTTGATCACGGCCCGCGGGCGCACCGAGGTCGGCGACGAGGTGGTGGTGCTCGAGGCGCGCGACCGCGTCGGCGGCCGGGTGCTCAACGAGCCGGTGGGCGGCGGGGAGGTCGTCGACGTCGGCGGCACGTTCACCGGCCCGACGCAGACGCGCATCCAGGCCCTGGCGCGCGAGACCGGGGTGGGGCTGTTCCCCACCTACAACACCGGCAACAGCGTGTTCGTGGGCGGGGACGGACGCCGCGAGGAGTACCCGAGCGACACCCCGCTCGGCAACGCGCCGCTCGACCCGCTGGTCACCGCCGACATCGCGCTGGCCATCACCCAGCTCGACGAGATGGCCAAGACCGTGCCGGTCGAGCGCCCGTACGAGGCGGCGCAGGCGCAGGAGTGGGACCGCCAGACGCTCGACAGCTGGCTGCGCAGCCACACGAGCGGCAGCGACGAGTTCATGGCCGTGGTCTCCGCCGCCACGGAGGCGATCTTCGGCGCCGAGCCGCGCGACGTCTCGCTGCTCTACGTCCTCTTCTACATCGCCGCGTCGGGCGACGAGGACCACCCGGGCACGTTCGAGCGCAACTTCAACACCGCCGGCGGGGCGCAGGAGCGCCGGTTCCGCGGTGGCGCGTACCAGGTCCCGCTGCGGATGGCGGCGGCGCTCGGCGACCGCGTGGTGCTCAGCGCGCCCGTGCGCGCGATCCGCCAGTCGGCCGGCGGGGTGACGGTGGTCGCCGACGCCCTCACCGTGCAGGCGCAGCGCGCGATCGTGGCGGTCCCGCCCGCGCTCGCGCAGCGCATCGACTACGAGCCGATCCTGCCCGCCCGGCGCGACCAGCTCACCCAGCACATGCCGCAGGGCACGCTGATCAAGGTCG
>DATBKA010000620.1:0-5131 GCA_036556105.1 Ilumatobacteraceae bacterium
GACGAAGCGCGCGGCGGCCTACGAGGACGCCGTCATGGAGTGGATCGACGGCAACATCGGCTCGAAGCTGACGATGAAGTACCCCAGCGTTTACCTGGTCGGCCCCAAGGCCACCGGCGAGGTGCTCTCCGTCGCCTACGCGGGCCCGGGCCAGCATCAGGACGCCGGCGCCAAGATGGTGCACGCCGCGCCCGAGACCACGTCGAAGATCGTGTCCAAGTCGATCAGCAAGGACGGCGGCATCACCACCTACCGCGGGCTCGTGCGTGTCGACGAAGGTGCGTACGGCTGCAAGAGTCACGTGCAGTGCGACGCGTTGATCCTCGACGAGGAGAGCGAGAGCCGCACGATGCCGTACATGGAAGTCGGCGAGCGCGACGCTGAGATCGGTCACGAGGCG
This sequence comes from Ilumatobacteraceae bacterium, assembly GCA_036556105.1. Classification (GTDB taxonomy): domain Bacteria; phylum Actinomycetota; class Acidimicrobiia; order Acidimicrobiales; family Ilumatobacteraceae; genus JAENVT01. The sequence goes on from DATBKA010000620.1 coordinate 401, forward strand.
ACGGTCAGCAAGATCGCCGACGAGCAGCTGTTCTACCTGATGAGCCGCGGTCTGTCGCAGGAGCAGGCGATGAGCATGGTCGTCAACGGGTTCATCGAGCCGATCACGCGCACCTTGCCGATGGAGTACGCGGTCGAGTGGAGCCGTCTCATCGAACTGCAGATGGAAGGCAGCGTCGGCTAGACGCTGCCAGGTGATGCGGCGCGTCGGCTAGACGCGCTTCGTCACGGCGACGTTTCGCGGAGCACCGAGATCGCGGCGCGGTAGTCCTCCGGACTGATCTCGCCGCGCGCCAGCCGGTCGGCGAGGATCGACTGGGCGTTGAACGTCGGTGATGGCGGGGGAGCGGGTGCCGGGCCAGCGGCGAGGGGTGGGTTCCGTCCCCGCCACAGCACGACGATCAGCAGCGCGACGGCCGCGGCGATGACGAGGAACATCAACAACGCAGCTCCCCAGTGATGGCGCCGGTAGCCGTAGCCGAAGTCGCGATCTCCGGCGGCGGACGCGTTGCCGGCGAAGACGACCGCCGTGATCGCCCCGGCGACTGTGCCGATGGCCAGCGCTCTGGTTCGTTGCATGAGTGGAACTCCTTGCTCGATGAGGTGATCGTATGCGGCCGCTCCTCTCAGCCGTCGGTCGTCCCGTGAGAGTTTGGTATGAAGGTTGCGCGGCTGCGTGGCGCTTCTACGCTTGCCCTGTGCCGATGCGACACGACTGCAAGAACTTCGAGAGTCGGACGTACGCGAACGGCGAGACGGTCCGCAAGTGCAACCTCGATCTCGCTCCCGACGCACCGTGGCGCTGCCCCCAGAACTGCCCGGCGTTCGAGCCGCGGATGGATGCCGGCTGGACTTACGGTTCGATGGTCTCCCCGCCGACTCCGCCCGAACCCCCTGGGCTCGACGACGGCAGCGCGGCGGCGATCCTCGACGAGGCGGAGGACTTCTTGAACTCGATCGGCGCGCAGGTCAGATCGGAGAACGCCGCCCGGCCCCCTCGCAAGCGAATGCGCCGGCTGTTGCGCCGCTTCAAAGACGACGACTGAGCTGCCCTTCCGAGTGTTTCGAGGCACCCTGGCCGCCTCCAAACACTCGGTACGGCTCCTGGGGATTAGCACTACGCGGGTAGTAGTATTTCGGTCGTGCTGACGTTCGCTCCCGACCGAGTCGACTCCGCCGACCAGGAACGCAAGGCCGCAGCCGAGCGAGCGCAGGCGATGCCGGTTCCGACTGCCGAGCAAGAAGTCTGGCGTTACAGCCGCATCGGCGAGCTCGATCTCGACCGCTTCCACCCTGTCTCCCCGACGACGACGGTGCGTGGCGCCAACGGCTACGCCGGTAGCGGGCACGATCTCGACACATCGACTGTCCACGACATCTTCGACGAGCTCAGTGCGTCGTTCTACGGCGAGACCGTCATCTCCATCCCGCGGAACACACACGTGGCCGAGTCGATCGTCGTCACCCACATCAGCCACGGCGACGACCAGGCAGCCTTCCCTCGCCTCGTGATCGACGTCGGTGAGAACAGCGAGGTCACCGTCGTCGAGCGGTTCGTCTCGGACGGGCGAGGTGCGGCGCTCGTCGTGCCGCGGCTGTTCGTGCGCGCCCAGCAAGCGGCACGGCTCACCTATCTGGCCATCAACGAGCTCGACACTGCGACGTGGCAGCTCGGGCATCAGCAGGCCATCGGCGAGCGCGACTCCACCGCGCTGCTGGCGACGGTCGCCCTCGGCGGCGAGTACGCGCGAGTGCGCACCGACGCCAAGGTCGTCGGGCAGGGTGCCAGCACCCGCCAGGTGGCGCTCTACTACGCCGACGACACCCAGATGCACGACTTCCGCACGCTGCAAGACCACGTTGCCCCGCGAACCACCAGCGACCTGTTGTTCAAGGGCGCGGTGCAGGACACGGCGCGCAGTGTCTACACCGGTCTGATCCGCATCGGCCACGAGGCGAAGGGCTCGGTCGCCTACCAGACGAACCGCAACCTCACCCTCAGCGCCGGCGCCTGGGCTGAGAGCGTGCCCAATCTCGAGATCGAGACGAACGACGTGAAGTGCAGCCACGCCAGCACGATCGGCCCGATCGACGAGGAGCAGCGCTTCTATTTGGAGAGCCGGGGCATCCCGCCGGAGACTGCGGAGCGGCTCGTCGTCCTCGGCTTCTTCGACGAGGTCCTCGCCCAGCTCCCGGCCGGGCCGTTGGCTGCGCAGCTCCGCGAGCAAGTCGCCGGCAAACTCGATCGGCGGGCCCGATGAGCACGGTGGTCTGCCCCTTCGACGACCTGGCCCCGAACTCGGCGACGCGGTTCGAGGTCGCCGGCCGGCCGGTGGCCGTGGTGCGCATCGGCGACGACGTGTACGCGATCGGCGACACATGCAGCCACGCCGAAGTGTCGTTGAGCGAAGGCGACGTGTGGTGCGACGAGAAGGAGCTGGAGTGCTGGAAGCATGGCAGCACCTTCAGCCTCGAGACCGGGGAACCGCAAACACTCCCTGCCACTCAGCCGGTGCCGGTGTACGTCGCCAAAGTGATCGACGGCATGGTCGAGATCGATGTGGAGGCGACATGAGCACGCTGGAGATTCGCGACCTCGTGGCTTCTGTCGCGGGCACGACCATCCTCAACGGCGTCGACCTCACGGTGAGCTCCGGTGAGGTGCACGCCGTGATGGGCCCGAACGGGGCGGGAAAGAGCACACTCTCGGCAGTCGTGATGGGCAAGCCCGGCTACGAGGTCATCTCGGGGTCGGTGAGGCTCGACGGTGTCGACATCCTGGCCATGCCGAGCTGGCAGCGCGCCCAGGCCGGGCTGCATCTGGTCATGCAGTACCCGACTGAGGTTCCCGGGGTGCAGCTGCTCGACGTGATGCGCCACGCGTATGCGGCGCGGGGCCTGCCGACCGGCGATGTCGGGGAACGCCTCGCCGAGGAGGCTGGGCGGATCGGCTTCGATCCATCGCTGCTCGACCGCGCCCTCAACGTCGATCTGTCCGGCGGTGAGAAGAAGCGCAACGAGACGCTGCAGGTGGCCATGCTGCAGCCGAAGATCGTGATCCTCGACGAGCTCGACTCCGGGCTCGACATCGATGCGCTGCGCGACTGCGCCCGTCGCGTCGAGGCGCTGACCAACGAGCACAACCTTGGCGTGCTGGCCATCACCCACTACAACCGGCTCCTCGAGGTGCTCCACCCCGATCACGTGCACATCCTCGTCAAGGGTCGCATCGTGTCGTCGGGCGGGCCCGAACTTGCCGACCAGCTCGAGATCGAGGGGTACGCGGCGTTCGCCGGTGCCGACGAACCGACGGGCGGAGACTCGCTGGCCGACCTCTTCCGGTGACGATCTTGACCATTTGCAGAAAATCCCTTAAGTCCGTCGATACTCGCGCCGATTCCTGACGCATCACACCCATTGTCAGGGAGGGGACGCTCATGCGTCAGCAGGCGAAGAAGTCGATCATCCGTTTGATGCCGGTGGTGATGCTGGTCATCACGGTCGCTGCACCGTTCAAATGGTCGCGATGAAGTCGATCACGTACACAGGCATTCGCGTTCTGGGCGTCGTCTCCACGGTGATCGCCGTGGTCGTCGCCATCGGCGCGCCTTGGAAGTGGACCTGAGCGAAGAAGCTGGCGCTCCCCCCGGCGCCGACCTCTCCATCAGAAGTCAACGATGATCATCGTCGTCGCCGCGATCGCAGCAATCCTCACCGTCCCGCTCAGCGGCGTGTCCTTGGCACCGTTGTCCCGGGTGACGTTCCGCGGCTCGGGCCTCGTCTGGCTCGCCATCGGCGCGCAGATCGTGATCACCGCAGCACCGCTCTTCCCCAACTGGCTGGGCCGGCCGCTGCATCTCACCTCGTTCGTCCTCGCCGCCGTCTTCATCTGGCTCAACCGGCGGCTGCCCGGTGTGCTGTTCGTTGCTGTCGGGGCCGGGATGAACCTTGCCGCGATCGCCGCCAACGGCGGAGTGATGCCCGCGTCAGCCGCGGCGTGGCGAAGCGCAGGTCTGCCGACGACGGCGAACGGTTTCGACAACTCGCATGTGGTCGCCCATGCCCGCTTACCGTGGCTCGGCGATGCGTTCGCGATCCCGAGGGGGTGGCCATTCGCCAACGTGTTCAGCGTCGGCGACGCGGTCGTCGTGTTCGCCTGCGGCTACTTCGCCCATGCCTGGTGCCGCCGATTTCGACCGAGCGCGGCCAGCGGCCCGCCGGCCTCTCTGTCGACGGTAACCAGCTGACGATGTCGCTCTCGTGCTGGCTACGTTTGCAGCATGACGTGCGACGCGACTGGCGCTGGCCCGACTTTCGAGCCGGGTTGTCACGCGTGAGCAGCGTCCACCCCAACGTGTCGCGGGTTGCCTCGGCAGCGGCGGCGTTCGGGTTGACGATCGAGCCGCGTCGCTTTCCGGAAGGGTGCAAGACGGCCGCCGATGCCGCAGCGGCGATCGGTGTGCAAGTCGGGCAGATCGTCAAGAGCCTGATCTTCGCCGTGGACGGCGAGGTCGTGCTGGCCTACGTGAGTGGCGCGAACCAGCTCGACGAAAAGAAGCTGGCGCACGCGGCCGGCGGGGCGAAGTGTGCGCGTGTCGACGCCGACACCGTCTACCAGACGACCGGCTTCCCGATCGGTGGTGTCCCTCCGTTCGGCCACACGACTGAACTGCGCGTGTTCATCGATCCCGACCTGTTGCAGCACGACGTCGTGTGGGCGGCGGCGGGCACG
>DATBKA010000621.1:0-7795 GCA_036556105.1 Ilumatobacteraceae bacterium
CTCAGCCGTCCACTCGACCGTCTGGCCCGGACGGCGATGCAACTTGGGGCAGGTGACGCCGGAGTTGTCGCGCCGCGCAGCGGCGTGACCGAGGTCGACGCGATCGCCGAAGCGTTGGAGGAGAGCGGTCAGCGGGTGGCCGCGCTCGTGGCAGCCGAGCGGCAGTTCAGCGCGAACGCCAGCCATCAGCTGCGCTCCCCATTGACCGCCATCGCCATCAGCCTCGAACTGATCGCCGACTGCGATGATCCCGTTGCCCGTCACGAGGCAGTCGAAGCGCTGAATCAGGTCGCCGGTCTCGACGAGCGGATCAACGACCTCTTGCAGTTGGCGCGAACCGGGCGCGTCGCCCCGCCGGAGCGCACCGACGTCGTGGCGCTGGTCGGTCGCCACCTGGAGACGATCGGCCCGCAGTTCGAGCATGCCGGACGGCGCTTGTCGTTCGTCGCTCCCGAACCGGTCGAGGCTGTCGTCACCCCGAGCGCGCTCACCCAAGGGATCGAGATCCTTCTCGACAACGCGCTCGTGCACGGAGAGGGTGACGTCGAGGTGCGGACAGCGGCGACGGCCGATGGCGCCGAGATCTCGGTCACCGATCAGGGTCACTTCGACGACCTCGGCAACGGCGTCAGCACCTCGGCGACGTCCGGCGATGCTCATCGCAGCCACGGCCTCGGGCTGGTGCTGGCCCGCAACCTGTTGCGTCCCGACGGTGGGCGCGTCGAACTGACGTCCACGTCGCCGACCACATTCGTGGTCAGGCTGCCCGCGGCCACGGTGGCCGCGAATGGCGCGTCAAGCGCGGACCTCCTGTCGCATGAACGAGGCGTACGCCACGGCGAACAGCACGACGACGCCGCCGACCAAGGCGGAGACCTGCCACCAGGCGAGCACGAGACTCTCCGACAGTGACAGCGTGCTCGGCAGGGCCTGCGACGTCGTGTCCTCGACCACCAGCCCGGTCGTCTGCCGCGACGGGTTGAGCAGCACGCCCGTCGCCTCCTGGTAGAGCTGCGAGGGGGAGATGCGACGCACGTTCAACTCGAGCCGAGCGTTGGCCAGTACCTCTTCAGTGGTCGCCGCGCTGTGCACCGGATGGACGGTATCGGCGACCAAACCGGCGATCAGCCCGCCGAACAGCGTGAAGACGAGCCACACGGCGATTGAGGCGAGGGCCGCTGTGGCCGCGCGACGTGTCAGGACAGACAGCACCGTGGCCAGCGCCAGCCACAAGGCGACGTAGACGATGGCGACCGCGAAGAAGGCGACCATCCGGACCGCATCGCTCGTCGTCGGACCGACGCCGAGCCGCAGCATCCCGTACGAGACGACGACCGCCATGACTGCGGCAAGGGCCAGAGCGATGGCGCCGAGCCCGGCGACGAACTTGCCGTTGATGACCTCGTCGCGATGGATCGGCTGGGCGACGAGACGAGGCAGGGTGCGCTGCGATCGCTCGCCGTTCACCGCATCGAAGCCGAAGGCAATGCCGAGCAGCGGGCCGAGCGTGGCGAGGAACTCGTGGAACGCAGGCACCCGCTCCGGCGCCAGGGTGAACAGATAGAGGAAGATCGAGGGAACGTCGGTCGCCGCGCCTGCGGCGTCGCGGATCGGTCCACTTGCCGAGTGCACCGAGGCCAACCCGGCGAGGGCGACCAGCACGACGAGGATGATGAAGCGCACCGAGTGGATGTGATCGGCGAACTCCTTGCGAGCGACGATCCGCCACCCGCCACGCAGCCGTGGAGTTGCTTCGGGTTCTCGGCTGCGGGTCTCAGGCTGGGATACGACGGTCGCCGTCATCGGTGCTCCCTGTGAAGTAGCGGTGGTAGATGGCGTCGAGGTCGGCCCCGCGGCGCACGAAGTGGGCGATGGTGCAGCCGGCCTCGGCGACTGCGTGGAGCAGCTCGGTGTGCACGTCACGTGTGGTGTTGATGGTCCACCGGGCGGGTCCGTCCGGCTCGAAGTAGCGGACACCCTCGATGGTGCGGATCCGATCCGTGAGTGCCGCTGCTTCGGGGCCTGGGTCGACGCCGATCTCGAACACCCAACTCTCCTGCAGCTTGCGGGCCAGCTCGGCGACGGTGCCGATCCCCGCCAGGCGACCGGAGACGAAGATGCCGATGCGGTCGCAGACCTGCTCGACCTGATGCAGCAGGTGCGAGGAGAGCAGCACCGTCATTCCCTCGAGGTCGCGCAGATCGCTCACGAAGCGCAGCAGCTCGCGCACACCTTCGGGATCGATGTTGACCGTCGGCTCGTCCAGGATCAAGATCGACGGTCGCTTGATCAACGCGTCGGCCAAGCCGAGACGCTGCCGCATCCCTCGCGAGAATGTCCTCACCCGCCGATCGATCACCGACGACAGACCAACTTGATCCATCAGGAACTCGATCCGCTCCTTGGCGTCGGCCTCAGCGAGTCGGTTGAGCCGAGCGGTGTACTCCAGGTTGTCGCGGGCGGTCAGGTCGTCGTAGAACCCGACGTCGTCCGGCAAGTATCCGACGCGGCGCTTCACGGCGAGTGGGTCGCGGCGCGGATCCAGTCCATCGACCCGCGCCGTGCCACTGGACGGCTCGGTGAGGCCGAGCATCATCAAGATCGTGGTCGTCTTGCCGGCTCCATTCGGGCCAAGCAGCCCGAAGATCTCGCCGCGGCGGATCTGCAACGTCAGGGTGTCGACCGCGGTGCGGTCTCCGTACCGCTTGGTGAGGTCGAACGCTTCCAGAGCAACTGCGTGGTTGCTCTTCGCGGTCCGCGCCGGCACCGGTCACCTCCGGCCGAGGCGCCGGAACAGCCAGGCGAGACCGAGGAACGTGATCGCAATGATGACGATGGCCACGATCCCCAACGTCTGCGAGCCCTTCACCCCGTAGCGCAGGTCGAGGTTTGACGACTGGCTGCCGGCGCTGGCCCTCAGTCCGATGGCGTAGTCGCCGGCCAGCGCGTTCTTGGCGGGCTTGATGATCGCCACGACCTGCGTCGTCTCGTTCGGCTTCACTTCCTCGACCTGCGGAGGATCGAACGTCACGTTCCATCCCGACGGAGGCGTCGCCGCGAACTGCACGGCCTTCAGCGATGCGCTGCCACTGTTGCCGAGCACCAACGTGACCCGCTTCTCGTGGTTCGCTTTGCCGCTGACGTTGAGCCGCTGGTCGGCCGTGGCCACCTCGAGCTTCGCCGAGCCGGTGACCTCGGCCGTCAGTTGGAGTGACCCGGTGCCACCCTTGTCGGACGCGATCGTGACGTTGATCGGGTAGCTGCCTTCATCGGCGCCGTCCGGTGGCGTTGCCGACACCTTCACCTGCGCCGTCCCATCGGCATCGATCGTCACCGTGTTGGCGTTGGCCGCGCTGGCGGGCGAGGCGGTGACGGTCCAACCTTGCGGACCTTCGGCAGTGAACGTGAACGTCTGTGACTCCGGCGTGTTGTTGGTGACGGTCAGCGTGTAGCTGAACGCGGTACCGGGCTCACCGCGTAGGGAGGGGAAATCGGCCGTCACCCCCACGCCGGAGTCGACCTCGGCCTGTACCTGCACGGCCAACGGCACGCTTGCGTCGCCGGCAGCATCGGACGCGATCACTTGAAACGAGTAGGTGTCAGCCGAGGCGTCGGGGGGGACGACAACCTCGGCCGTGAACTTGCCAGGGGCATCGGGGGTGGCAGTGACCGCGCTGACGACGAACCCGCCGCCGCGCAGCGTCGTCTTCCAGTTGGCGGGCAGTTGGTCGACCCGGAGCTGGGCGACGGTCACCGCCGGTGCGGAGACCTGCAGATCGAACTTCACGGTCGAACCTGGCCGGGCGATGACCGAGGGGTAGGGCGTCGACACCACCAGGTCGGCAGCCTGAACTCGACCGCCGGCATCCATCCACACCAATCCGAAGGCGGCAATCGCGATCGCCGCGAACAACCGCACCACCGTGCCGGCCGAGCTCCGGCCGTGCTGCTTCGACATCCCAATCCTTCCTTCGTACGGAGTCGGAGGGAGTGTGCATGTGCGGTGTTCAGCGGAAGGCTTCGCGAACGTTGTGGGACGGTTAAGGACCACTCGGCCACGTAGTCTTCGGCCTGATGACGGGCATGATCCTGCTGCCGTCCGGTTGAGCCAGTCGTGATGATCCACACACTCGCGTTCTGGTCGGCTCTTGGCGTGTTGTTGTCGCTCGCCGAGCTGATCGTCCCCGAAGCCGGCTCACGGAGCCGATTGGATCGCGGCCAACTCCGAACCGATGCGGCTTGGATGGCGGTGTACCTCGTCCACGCCCCGTTGCTGGGGTCGGTGATGGCCACCATGGTCGAAACGGTTTCGGCGTGGACACCGGCCCGAGCGGTCGTCGCCCGTTTGCCGTTCGTGGGGCAGGTGGCGATGGTCGTGCTGATCGCGGAGCTCGTCGCCTACTGGGTCCACCGGCTGCAGCACACGGTGCCGGTGCTGTGGCGCGTCCACTCGGTGCACCACAGTTCGGACGCGTTGCGGTGGTGGTCAGCGTTTCGGTTTCATCCACTCGACACGGTTGTGGCTCGCGGTGTGCCGTTGCTTGCGGTTGCCTTGTGCGGTTCGACTCCGCCCGTCGTGGCGACGTATCTCGTGATCGTCGTCGTCGTGACGGTCTTTGCCCACGCCGACATCGGCGTCCCGGCGCCGGGACTGAGTCGCATCGTCGTCGTTCCCGCCTTCCATCGCTCTCACCACGAGCGGGGCCGGGAATCGACGAACTTCGCCTTGGTGCTGCCGCTGTGCGATGTGGCCTTCGGAACGGCCTCCTTTGCCGTCGGCGCTCGAACGTTCGGGTCCTCTGGTGAGGTCGCGCGCCAAGGAGTGGTCAACCAGTTGGCGTGGGGAATCGGTCTCCGCAGTCCGCGTCGGGCGCGGCGCGATCAGCGAACGATCGCCCAACCGAGGGCGAACGAGGCGATGTTGGCGCAGCCGCTCATTGTCAGCGCGACTGCGGCCGGGGTGGCACGAAGCGCCAGCAAGGCGGCCTCACCGATCGCCACCGACACCTCGGTGATCGTCAGGGCAGCGACACCGCCAGCGAGGTGATCGATCGCCGGGTAGATCGCCAGGAACGCGATGGGGTGCGTGATCAGGTTGATCGCAACAGCGATCAACGAGGCTTCGCGCCGCGTCTTCTTCGCCCATCGCCCCAGGCCCATCGCGTAGATCGGGACCTCGAGGACGATGGTCAACCCGAGAGCGATGAAGTACCTCGTCACTCCGAAGCTGTCACGGGCCGCGCTTGCGGCGGCGGGCGATGATGATCCCGATCACGACGAGCACCACAACGATCGCCGCGACCACGACGATGGCGACCACACCGGACGACGAGGAGGAGTCGTTCGACGGCGGGATGTCAGCGAACGTCAATGCTCTGTCCTTCCCAGCATGGTGCGACGAGACTTCCATTTCGAAGCCACGAAACCTCCCCAGGTTGACGACTCGATGCAGAGCCGAGCCCGGAGCAACCTAGCGCAACGGATTCGATCCGAATTCAGGCGTTCGACCTGGTTGGATACGCCTTCGTGTCCGCCTGCGGAAGAAGCCTCAGGCTCGGGCATTCTCGAACCGATAACTACGCGGTGCGCTGGTCGAAACGGAGGAGCAGATCGTTGGGGTGGTTCCGGCTCGGCGCGCTCCTGGCCGGGGTTGTTCTCGTCGGCGTGAGCGTTGGCCTCGGCGTGCTCAGTGTGCGCGAGGACAAGGCCGCGCTGGACCGGGCGTTGCTGCGCGACCAGCACAAGTACCTCGACAACATCGAGGAATACTTTTCGCGAGCCCGCGATCTGATGATGTTGCAGGCGCAGAACGACGCCTTTTCCGACTTCTACGGAACGCCTGGCGAGCGGACGGCGAAGATCCGTTCTGGCGACCGCCATCTCGACAGTGCCGTCGCGTCGCTCGGCTACCTGCAGAGCCTGTACAACGGGCGGATCGGTGAGATCTGCTTCATCGACCAGAGCGGAGGCGAGAACGCCAGACTGGTGTGGGGCACGCGCGCCGCCACCGACGACCTTTCAGCCGATGAGTCGAAGAACCTGTTCTTCGCGCCGACGGTCGCGCTCGGCGTCGGTCAGGTGTACCAGGCGGCGGCCTACATCTCACCGGACACCAACGATCTGGTGATCTCGAACTCGACGATGCTGCCCAATCTCCCGGTCGGGGAATCGGCGATGATCCACTTCGAAGTCGCGATGTCCAGCTTCGGAGGCATTGGCGACAACACCGACGTCAGGTTCGTGATCGTCGACGCCCGCACGGGCTTCACCCTCGCCGACAGCTATCACCCCGGTGCGGCAGGCAAGAGCCGCGCCTTTTCTTCAGTTGCCGACGCGGGCGACGAAAGTGGTCTGATCACGGTCGGTACGGGCCGCGTCGCCTTCCAGCACATGCACAGCACGGCGTCGAATGCCAACGATTGGTACGTGATCGCGACCGCGCCGGCTGTTGACACCGGGCTCGGCGGATACTTCGGGCTGCGAACGATCATCCTGGTCGGCTCGGCGCTGGTGCTGTTCCTGTGCGCCCTGGCGAGCTTCCGCGGTTACCAGCGGCGCCTCGAATACGCCGCGGTGACCGACGCCTTGACGTCGCTGCCGAACCGCAATCTCCTGTGCGACAGCGTCGAGGATGCGCTGGCGGAGCGGCGGCGCAGTGGCGGTCAGAGCGCGGTGATGATCCTCGATCTCGATCGCTTCAAGGAGGTCAACGACACCCTGGGGCACTTCTGTGGCGATCAGCTTCTGGCGGCGATCGGACCACGCATCCGCGGCGGGCTGCGCGACGGCGACACCATCGCCAGGCTCGGAGGTGATGAGTTCGGGCTGCTGCTACCGCTGATCCACGGTGGCGAGGAAGCGGTTGAGGTTGCCCAGCGGATCCTCGATCGGCTGCGCGAGCCGTTCCAGATCGGCGACCTCGCCCTGCAGGTCGAGGCCAGCATCGGGGTTGCTATCGCCCCTCACCACGGCGACAACTACACCGAACTGCTTCAGCACGCCGACACGGCGATGTACCTCGCCAAGCAATCCGGTCTCGGCGTATCGCTGTACGACACCGACTTGGACTCGCACGACCCGCATCGACTGGCGATGCTCTCCGAACTGCGCCGGGCACTCGACGAGGGCGAGCTGGAGCTCTACTACCAACCGAAGACGTTCCTGCCTTCCGATGAACTGCACGGGGTCGAGGCACTGTTGCGCTGGAACCATCCCGAGCGCGGCTTGATCGCGGCAGCTCAGTTCATTCCCTATGCCGAGCACACCGCGCTGATCCAGCCGATCACCGATTGGGTCATCGAGCGGGCTATCACCGACATCCGTCGCTGGCTCGACAGCGGTCGAGAGATCAATGTCTCGATCAACGTTTCCGCTCGGTCGTTGCACGACCATCACGTCTGCGACACGATCGCCGAACAGCTCGAGCTCCACGGAGTGCCGAGTCGGTTGCTCGTCGTCGAGATCACGGAGACGGCGATCATGACCGAGCCCGCAAAGGCTCGCGAGATCCTGCTCGCGCTCAATCAGATGGGCGTCGAGCTGTCGATCGACGACTTCGGCACCGGCCAAACCTCGCTCGCCTACCTGACCACGTTGCCGATCCACGAGCTGAAGATCGACCGCTCGTTCGTGACCCACATGCACGAGCGCAACGACGACGCCGTGATCGTGCGATCCGTGATCGACCTCGGCCACAACCTGGGCCTTCGTGTCGTCGCCGAAGGCATCGAGAGCAGTGACACGTGCCGGCAGCTCCTCGCCGCAGGGTGCCAGATGGGTCAGGGGTACCTGTGGA
>DATBKA010000622.1:0-4691 GCA_036556105.1 Ilumatobacteraceae bacterium
TTTGGAGCCCCTGCATCGTCGAGCACGATCTCGATGTTGTGGTACGACAGCCCTTCATCGGGCCGCAGCACCTTGGTCGCCGCTTCCTTGGCAGCGAACCGCGCCGCCAACCGTTCGACGGAGTAGCCATTCGTCGACCGGCAGGTCAACAGTTCGGCCGGCGTGAACACGCGGGCCAGATACCGCTCGCCGAACGCCTCGATCGAATTGCTGATCTCCGAGACGTGCACCAGGTCGGTGCCGACGCGGAGGCGGGCGACATCGCCCAGGGCAACGCCGGTCATGATGCCTCCGAGGTCAGCTGCGGCGGACCGCCGGACACGACTTCGCCGAGGTGCGGCCGGCGCAAGACCTTGCGCGCCGCCATCGTCATGATCTTGGCAGCGAGCTGCTCGGCGGTGCCGATCAGGATCATCAGGTCGAGCACGATCGACCAGTTGGCGACGTAGAACAGGTCGAGCCGCCGATACGCCTCGAACGACGGGTTGTCGCGCGCCTCGACCTGCCACAACCCGGTGATGCCGGGAAGGACCAGTTCGCGCCGGCGCAGCTCGGCTTCGAACGTCTCCACTTCCGCAGGGAGCGCCGGCCGCGGCCCGATGAGGCTCATCTCACCACGCAGCACGTTGATCAGCTGCGGGAGCTCGTCGAGGCTGGTTTCGCGCAGGAACCGCCCGAAGGCGGTGACTCGTGGATCGCGCTCCATCTTGAACAACGGGCCCTTGCGCTCGTTGTCGGCCTGCAGTGCGGCGAGCATGCGCTCGGCATCGACTCGCATCGTCCGCAACTTGAACAACTTGAAGGTGGTGCCCGCCTTGCCGACACGTGTCTGCCGGAACAGCACCGGACCGCGATCCTGCACCTTGATGGCGATGGCGATCACCAGCAGGACTGGCGCTGCCAGGAGAAGCACGAGAAGCGAGACGACGATGTCGAACACGCGCTTGGCGACGAGTTGCGCCTTCGACAACGACGGAGCCTCCACGTAGAGCAGTGGCTCGTAGGAAAGAGGCACGGAACGGAGGCGACCGGCGTCGATGCCGGAGATGCCGGTGGCGATCTGAACATGGATCTCGTCTTCTTGCAGCCGGTGGATCAGCGCAGAGAGTCGAGAAGCGGTGAACGAGGACGGCGACACCACAACGCCCGTCACGCCTTGCTCTGTGGTGATCGAGGCAAGGGCGTCGACGTCACCCAGCCAGAGATGACGCAAGCCGTGGCGGCTCGACGCCTCGATGTCGCCGACGACCCCGACAACGTCGAGGCCGAGCTCGCGATGTGTGTAGAACAGCTCGACGAGGCGGGCGATCTCCGAGTCGGCGCCGACGAGGATCAACTTTCGAAGGTGTTGCCCGGTTGCCCGCTTCGAGCGCACCCAGGCACGGAACGCGCTGCGGGCGATGATCAAGAACATCCAGGACAGGACTGTGCCGACCCAGAGCACGTGGTGGCTGACGGGATGAGTCAACACCCGATCCGCCAGTACGAGGGCGACGGCGAGGATCGCTGCCGAATAGGTCAGGCGGGTCAGCTCGACGGCGCGAACGGCGCTGACTCTGGCGAGGAAGAGGCCCTGCCACTTCATCACGCCCAACCCGGCGAGCGTCGGCACGGCGACGATGACGAACTGTTCCCAGACTCCCAGCGATCGAGGAGTACCGAGCGCGACGGCACTCAGTTCGAAGCCGAGGGCGAGGGCAATGGCATCACCCGCAACGAGCCTCGACTTCAGGTTGGTCGTCGCCTGCGCTCGCGGCCGAGCTGGCGCGGCAACGCTGGTAGGCGCCTTGAATTCGAGCACTGTCATGCGTGAACCGTCCCTTTACGCAGGTCGTGCCGATGGCCGCGCGTGCACGATCCGTCCCTGATGATCTACTTCCGTCGAAGGTGCCCAACGCAGCCTGCGGTGCGTTTGACGGTGCCGTGCCGGGTTCTTGGCGAGGCGCTTCGACTTGCGACGAACCTACCGCGATTGCTGCACGCGATCACTAGGCAATATGACTCATTTGGGCGGGTGAGCCTTAAGACCTGCGACCTATATCGTGAGAAAGTGAACGACCAGGAACGTGACCGATCGCACACGTTACGATCTGGTTTCGGCGCTGCTGAGAGGTTTGATCCCAGCTAGGTTAACGCCGGGTTAAGGTCACCTGACGCAGTGTGATAGTCGCGCCACTACGCGTCTAAATGATCAATATTTCCTGTAGTCTTAGGACTTCAGAAACAATGGATCTTGGATTAATTCGCTTCACAAGATCTATGACCCGCCAACGGCTTCCCGAGCGGCCCGCCGTCAGCGCGCCGCGGCGATGGAGGCCTCCCCAAAACGGGTGTCCTCCATCGCCGGACAGAGTGATCGCGCGGTCAGCTCGGCGGAGCGAAGAACTCCAGGGCAATGCCGTCGGGATCGCGGAAGCTGACGCCCGAGCCATAGCTGGCGTCCTTGATGCCGCCGTGGGTGACCCCGAGCTCGTCGAGCTTGGTGGCCCACTGCTCGAGCTCGGCGCGGCTGGCACACCCGAAGGCGACGTGGTCGAGACCGACCCGGTGCTCGCTGAACTTCTCGGCGGGTGCCTTCGTCTTGTGCTGATGCAGCCCGAGCAGCGTGTTGCCGAGCAGGTACACCGTGTGGTGGAAGTCGGGATCGGTGTCCTCGTCGAGCACCGGCTTGGCGTCGAACAGGGCTTCGTACCACGGGACGCTGACCGACAGATCACTGACGGTCAAGGCAACATGAGTGAGAGGCGGGAAGGTTGTCATTGTGCGGTTCCTTTGGTTTGGGGGGAATCTAACTCACGTCATCAGACGACGTCGACGGCGATGTCGACCGGCACGCCGTTGGTGACGACGTCGTAGACGGCTGAGCGTGACCGTGACTGGTCGACGAGCGAACGCAGCACGTCGGCTGGCGCGTCGCCCTTGATGGTGAAGTGGACTTTGATCTGCTGATAGCCGTTGCGCACCGCCGGGTTCAGGCCGAGGATGCCGTTGAGGTCGATGTCGCCGCTGACGGTCGAGCGGACCTCGGTGAGCGTGATCTTGCGCGCCGCAGCGATGTTGGCCAGACCGGCGGTCAGGCAGGCGGCGAGGGCGTGGAGCACGAACTCGACTGGGGTCGGCCCGTTGTCCTTGCCGACGAGCACGGCCGGGTGGTCGGCGTCGAACACGAACGTGTGCTCGTGGGCCCGCTCCTCGCCGACTCCGAAGTAGTCGCCGATCGTCGAGCGGTTGTGCGTACCGTCGATCCACTCGTTGTGGGCACGGAATTGGAACTGCGCGGCAGCCGGTGCCTGCTTCACGGCGTCGATCGTGGCGAACAGGGTCGCCGTGTCCACGCCGTTGCGGCTGGCAGGGTTGGTCTCGGTGATGGTCATGGCTGTTGTCTTCCTTGTGTGCTGTGTGTGATTGATGCCGGTCGTCCGGCGGTTGGTGGGAGGGAACGTGCGCTCATGCCGCGGCGCATCCGGGCAGGGAGCGAGCGGCGAGGGTGGCGGCTTGCGTGTCGGTGGCGGCACTGAGCTGCTTCTGCAATTCGATGAATCGGTGGGTGGAGGGAAAAGTCGCCAGCTCACAGGTGATCTCGAAGATCTCGCGGAGTTGCCGGTCGCGCTCTGCTCGGTAGCCGCTGAGCGCCGAACCCTCACCGGCATCGCCGGACAGCACGGCGTCGATCGCCGTGGCCAGCAAGTCGGCGTCGCGGAACGCATCGCTGATCCCGTGACCGGTGATGGCGTCGCGGTGGTAGCCGGCGTCACCGACCAGCGCCCAGCCGGGCCCCGCCGGCTGGCGGATGTGGTTCGGCATGCCGATCATCCCCCGAGTCGTCGAGGTGCGCCTGGCCGTGGAGCGGAGGCGATCGGCAAGCTCTGGGGCGCCGGCGCGGATCATCGCCTCGAATGCGTCGTCGAGGGTGCGGTTCAAGCGGCGGAATCGCAACGCGTCATCGGCCGGCGCGCAGACCCACACGCACGCCTCGCCGTTGTTGGTGGGAAAGACTCCGGCGAACACTCGCTCGCCGAGGTAGTACTCCATGGCCGGCCAGTCGCCGGCGAAGTAGGCGTAGTGGGCCGCCCCGCTCGTGTTGCGAACTTCGGTGAAGTTGGCGCCGACGGATCGGGCGATGCGTGAGCGCAGCCCGTCGGCGCCGACGACGAAGCGTGAGGCGATCTCCAGCCGGCCCTTGCTGTTACGCGCTCGCACTCCGGTGACCCGGCCGTCGTCGGCGCGACGCACTCCGTCGACGGTCATTCCGGTGACCACCCGCGCCCCAGCTGACATCGCCGCGTTGACGAGCAGCGTGTCGAGCAGATGGCGGCGTGGCGCGACGAGCATGTCGACGCCCGTGCGCTCCTTGATCGTCCGCTCGATCGTCATGCCGTGGCTATGGAACTCGACGTTGCGAATCGGTGGCGTGCCCAAGTCGAGCACGGCCTGCAGGAGGCCCCATCGCTTCAGTTGCACGACGCCGGCGCGGGCGATGGCGTGCGTCGACAACGTGTCGCTGGGGAACGTGGTGCGGTCGAGCAGCAACACGTCATGGCCGGCGGAGGCCAGCAGCATCGCCGTGGCGGCACCGGCGCATCGGGCGCCGACGACCACGACGTCATGCTGCTCCGTGGGCACATCGAGGAGGAAGTGTTGGTGTGAAGGGAACGGCTTCATGATCGGATCGGTCGATTCGGGTGGGGGGT
>DATBKA010000623.1:0-4488 GCA_036556105.1 Ilumatobacteraceae bacterium
CCCGCGACGGCGATGCTCCCCGCCGTGGCGTTGCTGCCCGCGACGGCGATGCTCCCCGCCGTGGCGTTGCTGCCCGCGACGGCGATGCTGCCCGAGGTGGCGATGCTGCCCGCGCTGACAGCGCGCCGTCCCCGCCGACTCATCATCCCGCGCCCACCGGGCGTTCGCCCGCTGCTGTCGTGCGATGCAACAGCCGCCGGCTGCCGTCGTAGTCGTTCACGGCGAGGTGGAGCAGGCAGCGATTGTCCCAAATAGCTAGCGTGCCCGGCGCCCACCGCAGTCGACAGGTGAACTCGGCTCGCGTGGCGTGGTCGAACAAATACCCCAGTAGCGGACGTGACTCATCGACCGACATGTCGGCGAAGCGCTCCGTGTACACCGGGTTGACGAACAACGCCTTTCGCCCCGTGACCGGGTGCACGCGAACGACGGGATGCACGACCTCACGATCGGCCGTCGGGTCGTTGCGTGTCATCACGACGGAGCGGCTCACTGCGGCCGAAGCACCTGGCCCCTTCGTGCCGTGCGGCCAGGCCGTCTGCACAGCCCGCAACGGCTCGAGCACACGTTTCATCCCTTGCGACAACGAGTCGTACGCCGCGTACTGGCTCGACCAAAGCGTGTCGCCTCCGAACTCCGGCACATCGACCGCGAAGAGAAGCGTCACGCTCGGCGGCTCGTCGAGGAACGAGAAGTCGGAGTGCCACGTACCCCCGAAGGTCGAGATGTTTCGTTCGTCGGCCTCCTTGAGCACGGCGATGACGTCGGGATGGTCGTCGAGCGGTTTCACGTAGGGCACGCGCAGCACAGTGCCGAAGCGCCTCGTCAGCTCCACCTGCTGTTCAGGCGTGAGCTGCTGATCGCGTACGAACACCACCGAGTGTTCGGCCAAGGCGTCGTTCAACACCGACATCGTTTCGTCCGACGGCGAGCGGAGGTCGACGCCGCTCAACTCCGCGCCACATGCCGGTGCGACCGGGCGGACCGTGGGTCGACACGTCACGCCGCCAGTATGTCATCCGAGTGTTTCAGGCCCACCTGGGTGCCTTGAAACACTCGGTCAGATCACTTCGAGGCGGACGCGTTTGTTGCCCTTGCCCTTGTTCTCCAGTTTCACGACCCGGATCCGGCCGACCTCCGCGGTGGAGTGGACGTGGGTGCCGCCATCGGCTTGCCGGTCGAGCCCGACGATGTCGACGACACGAATCTCGGGAACGGTCTCGGGGATCAGCGACACCTTGGTGCGGATCAGGTCCTCGTCCATCACCGCCGTCGAGCGAGGAAGGAACGACACCTCGATCGCCCGGTCGGCGGCGAGCTCGTCGTTGACGAGCTGCTCGACACGTGGCCCGAAGCCCTCCGGAAGCGGGTCGAACTCGAAGTCCATCCGTGCACTCAGCGGCTCCATGTTCCCGCCGGTGACCGGCACCCGCCACTCGTTCCAGATCACGCCGCACAGCACGTGCAGCGCGGTGTGGGTGCGCATCAACTGGTGCCGCCGATCCCAGTCGATCCGCCCGTGCACGGTGTCGCCGATCGCGGGCAGCGGCTCGCCTTCCACGGAGTGCCAGACGTGGTCGCCTTCCTTGCGAGCATCGGTCACGGCGAGGCCGGCGAGTGTGCCGGTGTCGTGCGGCTGCCCGCCACCGGTTGCGTAGAACGCGGTTCGATCCAGCGCCACGCCGCCCTCACGCACGTCGACGACGACCGCGTCGAACTCGGTGAGGTACGCGTCGCGCAGGTAGAGCAGATCCGTGGCCATCACTGCAGTCTGGCACGAGCCCAATTGCCGGCTGCGTTTGTGAACCGCCGGCCCTCATACGGGCGAAAAGTCCTCAAACGCTGCGATGGGTGGGGCGTCAGCGGGAGACGGCGGCGCGCAGCGATTGGCGCAGCGAACCCATCGTGGCGATCACCGCCGACGGCTCGTAGCCGCAGTGGGCCATGCAGTTGGCGCAGCGCTCGTCGCGGCCGCGGCCGTACTTGTCCCACTCGGTGGTGTCGATCAATTCGCGGTAGGTCGCCACGTGACCATCGCTCATCAAGTAGCAGGGTCGCTGCCACCCGAACACCGAATAGCTGGGGATGCCCCACGGCGTGCACTGGAAGTCGACCTTGCCTTCGAGGAAGTCGAGGAACAACGGCGAGTGGTTGAGCCGCCAGCGCTTGCGCCGGCCGTCGGCGAACGCCGCCGCGAACAACGCCTTGGTCTGGTCGGTGGGCAGGAAATGCTCCTGATCCGGCGCCTTCTCGTAGGCGTACCCCGGTGAGATCATCATCGCGTCGACCTGCAGATCGTCGTTGAGGTAGTCGAGCACGCCTCTGACCGTCTCGGGCGTGTCGGTGTTGAAGAACGTCGTGTTGGTGGTGACCCGGAACCCACGCGACTTGGCCTCGCGGATCGTCTCCACACATTCGTCGAACACACCCTCACGATCGACGGCGATGTCGTGGCGCTCGCGCAACCCGTCGATGTGGATCGCGAAGGAGAAGTAGGGCGACGGCTTGAACAGGTCGAGCTTGCGGCGCAGGAGCACGCCGTTGGTGCACAGATAGACGAACTTCTTGCGCTTGACCAACTCGGCGACCATGCGATCGATGTCGGGGTGCAGCAGCGGTTCGCCGCCGGCGATCGAGACCATCGGTGCCCCGCACTCCTCCATCGCCTCGATCGCCTGCTCGACGCTGACACGCTGGCGCAGGATCTCGGTCGGGAACTGGATCTTGCCGCAGCCCGGGCAGGCCAGGTTGCAGGCGAACAGCGGCTCGAGCTCCACGATCAGCGGGAACTTCTTCCGGCGCATGATCTTGTTCTTGGCAAGGTAGGCGCCGATTCGAAGCGACTGCCGCATTGGGATGCTCATTCTCTGACCTCCACTGGCAGCTTGAAGCTGACGTTCTCTTCGTGGATGATTCGCTCGTCGACGCGCAACGGGCCGAGACCGCGCAGCGCGTCGATGAGTTCGCGGACCTTCGACTCGGGCGCGGAGGCCCCGGCAGTGATGCCGATCGTGCCGGCTGACTCCACCCAGTCGAGACGCACGTGCTCGGCACCGTCGACGAGATAGGCGCGAGCGCCCTCCCGAGCCGCGACCTCGGTGAGCCGCTTGGAATTGGACGAGTTGGCTGACCCGACGACCAGCACGACGTCGCACTCCGACGCGATCGCGACCACGGCCTCTTGCCGATTCTGTGTGGCGTAGCAGATGTCGTCGTTGTGTGGGCCGACGAGATCAGGGAAGCGCTGGCGCAGCCGGGCGACGATGCCGTTGACTTCGTCGACCGCCAACGTGGTCTGGGTGAGGTACGCGACGCGGTCGGGATGCTCGAGCTCGAGCCGGTCGACGTCGTCGATGCTGCCGACGATCACGGTGTGGTTGCGGGCCTCGCCGACGGTGCCCTCGATCTCTTCGTGATCGGCGTGACCGACGAGGACGATGTGGAAGTCGCGGGCGGCGAATCGACGCGCCTCGGAATGGACCTTGGCAACGAGCGGGCAGGTGGCATCGATGACCTGCAGGTCGCGTTCGGCTGCTTGGCGCCGCACCTCCGGCGACACGCCGTGCGCGGCCAGCACCGTGACGGCGCCGTTCGGCACCTCGTCGAGCTCCTGCACGAACACGGCGCCGCGACGCTCCAGATCGCCGACCACGTGCGTGTTGTGCACGATCTGGCGACGGACGTACACGGGCGGGGCGAACTTGTCGAGGGCGCGCTCGACGATCTGGATGGCGCGCTCGACGCCGGCGCAGAACGATCGGGGCCCGGCGAGCAGGGCCTGGCGCGGTCGCACCGACCGGCCCCACTTCTCGATGACCGGCATGACCGCAGTGATCCGTCGCCGAACGAGAGGCAGGTGACGCACGGTGTCGAGCGAGCGCAGATCGTGCCGCGGTGTGTCGAGTACGACGCGCACCACGACGGAGTGACGGTTGCAGTCCTCGAGCAGCCACGCCGATTCCATGTCGACGGCCAGAGCTCCGGTGGCGAACAGCTCGGCGCGACGTTGGTCGGAGTTTTCCAGTCGCTCGGTGCAGACGATTGCGCCGACGTGGACGGGGATGCCCAGCGCGGCGAGCTCGGCGGCGACGATCGTCGCCCCCGGGAGGCTCATCGAGATGCGGCCATCCGCCGAGCGCACTTCGTTGGCCACCACGACATCGCCGGGCTCCAGGCTCGGGTCGAGCGCCCCGCAGACACCGACGACTGCCGCGGTGCGGTGCGGTGCGACCGTAGCCCGCATCAACCGTGCGGCTCGCCGCGAGCGGCGAACGCCCATTCCTGTCCGCACGACCTGAGCGGTGCTGGCGCCGCGGCGTGCCGCCGAGCTCTCGACCCGCAACGGGGCCATCACGTAGACGGCGTTCTCATCCATCGCCGTCACCCCGCTCGCCACCGCTCTCGTCGACGGCGCGCACGTAGCGGCCGAGCGCCGTGATCGGGAAGATCAACCGGTACAGGTGGTAGTTGATGTAGAAGTCGCCGGGG
>DATBKA010000624.1:0-11307 GCA_036556105.1 Ilumatobacteraceae bacterium
GGCCCACGGTGTTCCAAACGAGTTCTCGCCTTGCCGGGTATGTGGAAGCCAAGCTGGAGCTGCGCTGGTCGCCCGAGCAGATCGCTGATCGGCTGGTCCGCGACTTTCCCTATGACGAGGAGATGCGCGTGTCGCCCGAAACGATCTATCAGGCGTTGTTCGTGCAATCCCGTGGCGGGCTACGCAAAGAGCTGGTCAAGCAGCTGCGTAGCGGGCGGGTGCGGCGCCGCCCATTGTCGCGTTCGGCGTCAGCGCGCAGGGGAAAGATCGTCGGCATGACGATGATCTCGGATCGTCCCGCCGAGATCGACGACCGCGCCGTGCCGGGCCACTGGGAAGGCGACTTGATCAAAGGCGCCAACAACGAATCGGCGATCGGCACTCTCGTCGAGCGATCGTTCCGATTCACGATGCTGCTCAAACTGGACAGCTTCACCACCGACGAAGTGGTCGCCGCGATCCAACGCCAGATCGCCGAACTCCCCGAACAGCTACGCCGATCATTGACCTGGGACCAAGGCAAAGAGCTCGCTGGTCATGCCCGCTTCAGCGTCGCCACCGGGATCCCGGTCTACTTCTGCGACCCGCACAGCCCCTGGCAGCGCGGCACCAACGAGAACACCAACGGGCTGCTCCGCCAATACTTCCCCAAGGGCACCGACCTGTCGATCTACTCCCAAGCCGACCTCGACGCCGTCGCCGCTGAACTCAACGGCAGACCTAGACGCGTCCTCAACTCTCTGACACCATCAGAAGCGTTCAACAACTTCGTTGCGTTGACCACTTGAGACCGCCTCGGCAGGGCCGAAGAATCGGTGACGCGCCTCGCAGGACGGGGCGATCGGCGGGCAACCGCGGCCGCCCGCCGAGTGAGGTGACGGCCAGGCTTCCTGCGGCACACAGACGCTGCCGTTGAAGGCTGCTACCTCCCGGTCCTGACCTGATTCCCGGGCGCCCGTCGCACAGGGCCCGACCGTCACCTCACCCGGCGGGGGGCCGTGATCTGGTGGTGCAAGCGTAGCGGCACCGCTACCCTTGCGCTCCCCGGGAGGGGTGCGAGAGCGGCCGAATCGGCACGCTTGGAAAGCGTGTGAGGGGCAACCCTCCGTGGGTTCGAATCCCACCCCCTCCGCTGTGCCCGCACCGCTCACCGACGACGACGCGATGCGCCTCGCGCTCGAGCAGGCCGCTGCCGCGCTCGACCACGGCGACGTGCCGATCGGGGCGGTGATCGTGCGTGACGGTCAGGTCATCGCGGCACGCCACAACGAGCGCGAGCTCACGGGTGATCCAACCGCGCACGCCGAGATCCTGGCGATCGGCGACGCGGCGCGAGTCGTCGGGCACTGGCGACTCGTCGATTGCACGATGTACGTCACGCTCGAGCCGTGCGTGATGTGCGCGGGCGCGCTGGTCAACGCCAGGGTCGCCCGGCTCGTGTTCGCGGCGACCGATCCGAAGGCCGGTGCAGTCGAGAGCCTGTACGAGGTGTGCACGGATGCACGGCTCAACCACCGCCTTCCGGTGGTCGCCGGTTTGCGCGCCGAGCAGTCCGCCGAGTTGCTGAGGACCTTCTTCGCCGAACGTCGCGGCTGACGCTAGGTGCCGGCACCCAGGCCGGAGAACGCCCGTTTGATCGCCTCGGCGACCTCGTCGGCGATCGTCGCCGCATCGGCTTCGGGCGCGGGAGGCGCCTTCGGAACGGCAGGGATCTGGGCCGTCGGCTGGGTCTGGAACGGCTTGATCACCGGTACCGAGCTGGTCACCAGTGGAGTGATCGGCAACGGTTGGGTCGACGTCGGCGATGAAGATGCCTCCGCCGGCTTGGTCACCGGCACCGCCAACGTGATCGGCGGTGCGTTGAGGCTGTTCTGCGGCTCGGCTTGGATCTCCGCCAGCGACTTCATCGCCGGCATCGGCAACGGCGGCGCGATCTCGGCGGCCACGGCGACGTCGGGCATCGAGGCGATGTCGGACAGCGGGATCTCGGACATCGCCGGGATGGCCGGCATCGCCGGCATGCTCGGCGCCGCGGGACGCTCGAACACCGGGGTCGTCTCGAGCGGCTGGGGTCGGTCGTGGACAGTCGCCGCCGGCTGCGCGGCGGGCACCGGTTCCGGCTCGGCCGGGGGTGGCTCACCGTGCTTGCTCGTCACGCTGTTGGGGTACCAACGGTCGATCCCGCTCGGATGCCGCTTGTACAGCACGAGGTTGTACCGGTCGA
The DNA here is from genome assembly GCA_036556105.1 of Ilumatobacteraceae bacterium. Classification (GTDB taxonomy): domain Bacteria; phylum Actinomycetota; class Acidimicrobiia; order Acidimicrobiales; family Ilumatobacteraceae; genus JAENVT01. The sequence continues at coordinate 2,225 of DATBKA010000624.1, forward strand.
CGGGGCGGTCGGCGACATCGATCATCACGTCGTCGGTGAACAGCTCGGTGCACAGCTCCACCGATGCCCGATCGATCGACGGGTCAGCTTCGAACATGCGCCCGACATGTTCGACGCCGTTGACGATCACCGTGCCGCGCTGCATCTGCTCGCGGTTGATCACACCCTCGACCAGGAGGCGGATCGCCAATGTGCCGTCGGTGGTCCGCTCGGCGAAGTAGACGACGCCGTCACGAAGGTAAACCCTGGTCGGAGGCGTCGTGCCGAGGGTCAGTTCGCCGGTCAATCCCAGGCGGCGGGCGGCCTCGATCACCTGATACGCAGGTCGAGGAGTGAACTCCGGTTCGTCCGGAAACAGATTGGTGCCAGCCACGGAGGAAGCATCGGCAATTGTCAAGGGTCCCTTGAGGAGCTTTGCCCGATCGTCACGAAGCCGGACGGCCGCTAACCTGCGAGCCGGAAGGATGCCAGAGTGGACGAATGGGACGGTCTCGAACACCGTTGAGGTCTTATGGGTCTCCGTGGGTTCGAATCCCACTCCTTCCGCCAGATCAGGCGGAGAGTGCCCAATGGGCGTCTCGATGATCCGCGCCGAGCTGAGCGACGAACATCGTCAAGCAGGGTATGACAACCGAGGGAGCGCATGGACACCTCACTTGAATTGACGCAGCTCGTGACGGACTGGTTCGCAGCGGCTACCCGCGGGGACAGCTCCCAGATCGACGATCGAGTCGCTTCGTCGGCTCACGTCCGCCTGATCGGCAGCGACCCCGACGAGTGGCTCGAGGGCGGAGCACAGGTTTCGGCGTTCCTCCGTGGCGAGGTGGAGGGCGCCGGCGGCCGCGTCACGTTCACGCCCGCCGACACCGAAGCGTTCGAGCACGGCGACGTGGGATGGGCGGCCACCAAGCTGACGATCAGCTTGCCCGATGGCAAGCGCATCACGCCTCGATGGAGCGCCGTGTTCCTCCGCATCGGTGGTTCGTGGCAGTTCGTCCAGATCCATGCCTCCATTCCGGTTCGCAACGACCAGGTTGGCTGGAGCTACGACTGACCGCGTTCCACCCGTCAGAATGCCGGACTTGAGAGGTGGCGTTGCTTCCCTGAGACTTGCCGTTCTCGAATGCTCGCCGAACCGGGACGGAGTCAGATGTCGATGACGTCGGAAGAGATCGCCAGATTGGCGTCGAAGCTTGCTGAGGCACGACGCCAGCGCGTGTGCTGCGATCCGATCTCTGCAGATGTCGACCTCACGATCGACGATGCCTACGCGGTGCAGCAGGCGGGATTGGTGCTGCGCCTCGAGCGCGGCGAGCGACTGGTCGGCTGGAAGCTCGGCTACACGTCTCTCGCAATGCGCGAGCAAATGGGGATCGATGAGCCCAACTTCGGGCCGCTCACCGATGCCATGCTCATGGCCTCCGGCGATGACGTGGCGTCGTGGCTGATCCAACCGCGTGTCGAACCGGAGATCGGCCTTCGCTTCGCCCGGCCACTCGCCGGCGAGGTGACACCGGACGAAGTGATGGCTGCAGTCGGCGAGGCGTTCGCCGCTCTCGAGGTCGTCGACTCGATCTACAAGGACTTCCGCTTCACACTGGAGGACAACACCGCAGACGGATCCTCTGCCGCGCAGGTGGTGATCGGTCCGGTTCTCGCAGGGGTCGACCGTCTCGCTGATGTTCGAGTGGCGTTGCGGCACAACGACGAGCAGGTGGGTTCGGCGACGGGCTCGGCCGCATCGGGACATCCCGCCGTCGGGGTCACCTGGCTCGTGTCCCAACTGGCTCGGCGCGGTCAGCAGCTCAACCCCGGCGACATCGTCATCACCGGCGGACTGACCAAGGCGATCGTGCTCGGCCCCGGAGACAGCGTGGAGGCGGTGTTCGACGACGAGACCCGGGTATCGCTGCATCGCCGGGCGGCACCAGCGGAACTCCGGCCGTAGGCCGCCACAACAGAAGCGTCGGGCCGGACTTCCGACTTGGCGCGAGATAGTCTACCGATGACTAATATCGCCGCATGCTGAGAGCCGCCCGTTCTGTCGTCGCCGTTGCTCTCCTCGGATTCGCCGGCGCAGGGTGCGGCTCTGACGAGGCGGCGACCACGACCGACGCGGCGGTGACCGGCGAAATCACGGTCTTCGCTGCGGCATCGCTGACCGCCGCGTACACCGAGATCGGCGAGGCCTTCACGACAGCGCATCCGGGCGCGAACGTGCAGTTCAGCTTCGATGCGTCGTCGTCCCTCGTCACGCAAATCAACGAGGGCGCTCCGGCCGACGTATTCGCGGCTGCGGACCAAGCGAACATGAAGAAGCTGACCGACGCAGGAGGCAACGCCGGTGACCCGCAAGTGTTCGCCACGAACGCGTTGCAGATCATCGTCGAGAAGGGCAACCCGAAAGGGATCACGGGTGTGGCCGACCTGACTCAGCCGGGGTTGATCTTCGTCACCTGCGCGCCCGAGGTGCCGATCGGCAAGTACACCGAGCAGGTGCTGGCCGCGGCCAACGTCACCGTCACCCCAGCCTCTCTCGAACAGAACGTCAAGGGCATCGTCACCAAGATCACCGCGGGCGAGGCCGACGCGGGCATCGTCTACAAGACCGACGTGACCGCCGCCGGCGACACTGCCGACGGAGTGGACATCCCCGCGGACATCAACGTCACGGCCACCTACCCGCTCGTCGCCACGAAGCAGGCCCCCAACCCGACCGGTGCGCAGGCGTTTGTCGCCTTCGTGCTCAGCGAACAGGGCCAGAAGATCCTGGCCAGCTACGGCTTCGCCGCGCCTTGACCTGATCGTTCCAGCGGCGTGCCACGATGATCGTGGTGAGCAGAGACAACGACGAACAACTCCTGCTCGGCGAGTGGGCCTGCCTCGGCCTGATCTACCCGTCAGCGACCCACGGGTTCGCGGTCGCGGCGCGGCTCAAACCGAGCGGTGACGTTGGACGAGTGTGGTCGCTGTCGAGGCCGCTGACCTACCGCTCACTGGACCAGTTGACTGCGCGCGGCTACATCCACGCCATCGGCTCCGAACCTGGCATTGCCGGTGGCAACCGAACGATCCTCGCCGCCACCAGATCTGGCCGCGCCCAACTCAGGAAGTGGCTGCACACTCCCGTCGCCCACGTCCGCGACTTACGCAGCGAGTTGCTCCTCAAACTCGTGATCGCCGACATCTGCAACATCGACGTGTCCGACATGCTGGCCGAGCAGTTGGCCCTCCTGGAGACCATCGTCGGGAGTCTGACGGTGACCGACGATGTGTCCGGCGGAGATGTCGTCACGCTGTGGCGGGCGGAGTCCTCGCTAGCCGCGCTGCGATTCGTGCAACGACTGGCGAAGTCGCGGGTCGGAGCCGGCACGAGCTGACACGGCGTTACCGAAGTCTGGTCGGACACGGCCAGCACGGACGTGTGCGACCAACGTTTGCCGGCACCAACCTCAGGCGCAGCGCAACCCCTCGGCGGGGAGGTGCCCGGTCGGGTCGACGAGATAGCTCTCGATCGAGTTCGTCGCGCAGTCGTTGGCCAGGTAGCCGGTGTGCTGGTTGGCGACGACCGTCAGCAGCCGGCCGTCCTCCAACGCATGGGCCATCTTGCGTGAACCCGCCAATGGCGTCGCCGGATCGCCGGTCGTCCCGACCACGACGATCGGGCCGGCGCCGTCACCCGTGATGGCGATCCGCGGGTCGAGCGCCGGCGGGAAGAACGTGCAGAAGTAGTCACCGACCGTTCGCCTCGCCAGGCGCGGCGCAACCGCTTGGAAGTCCGGCACCTGCGCGTCGCTCTCCTCGACCGTCGGTCGCTCCGGAGCGTCTGCGCAGCTGATCACCTGGAACGCCTCGAGCGAGTTGTCCCAGGTGCCATCGTCGCGCCGGAAGTTGTACTCGTCGTAGAGGGCGAGCAGCCCGCCTCCGTCGCCGTGCTGTGCATCCGCCAATGCCTGCGCTAGTCGCGGCCAATCCGTCTCCGAGTACAAGGCCTGATATACGCCGGTGAGGGCGACGCCGACTGACACGTCGGGGCGACCGTTCGCGCTGGGCAACGGGCTCTCGTCGAGCGAGGTCGCCAACCGGTCGAACGCGCCTGCCGGGTCGCCATCGTTGCGGAACGGGCAGTCGTTGTCAGTGCTGCACTGGGTCAGGAACGTGTCGAAGCTCTCCTCGAAGCCCTTGGCCTGCTCCACGCCGCGCTGCTCCTGCGCGGCCGTTGGATCGACTGCGCCATCGAGCACGGCGGCGCGCACGGTCGCGGGAAACAACGTCGCCCACACCCCACCGAGCTCGCTGCCGTAGCTGAAGCCGAGATAGCTGATCGTCGCCTCGCCGAGCGCGGCGCGGATCGCGTCGATGTCACGCGCCGAGTTGTTGGTGCCGACGTACTGGAGGTAGTTCCCGTTCCTGTCGACGCAGTCGGTCGTGAACTCCTTGGACAGATCGATCAACTGCTGCCGTTCGCCGGGGTCGTCGGGAGTGATGTCGCCAGTGCCGAAGAAGCGGTCGAGATCGTCGGTGCAGTCGATCGCCGGCGTGCTCTGCCCGGTGCCGCGTGGATCCCAGGCGACGATGTCGAAGCGGTCGAGCAGCGGCTGGCCGAAGTTGAGGTCGGCGAACAGAGCGAAATCGACGCCCGCCACACCCGGCCCGCCGGGGTTGACCAGCAGGCTGCCGATCCGCCCGGCCGGTCTCATCGCCAGGTGACGGGCGATGTTGAGCTCGAACGTCCCTCGCGACGGGTTGGTGTAGTCGATGGGGACGGTGAACGTGCCGATCTCGACTCCGGGGAAGTCGTCGAGCGGGGTCCAACCGAACGGATCGTCGGCCGGATCGAACGACGACTCGGAGTGTCGGGCTTCGGTCGCTTGGACCCCCGGATCGGTGGAGCATGCGGCCAGCAGCGCCGCGCAACAGATCATCGCAACCCGGCGCCGCCGCATGGCCGCTCAGCGTAAAGGCTCACGAGTCGAGACGCTCGGCGGCACCCGTATCCTCGAACCCATGCGAATGGGGCCACACATGCTGCTGCCGGGCGACAACGACGCCGTCAAAGGCTTGCGACTGCAGCGCAGCGCGGTCCGCAGGGCGTGGCAGTTCGCCCGGCCGTATCGGGGCATCATCATCGTCTTCCTCGTCACGATCCTGATCAGCGCCCTGCTCGAGCTGGTGCCGCCGTTCGCCTTCCGATCAATCCTCGATGACGCCATCCCCAAGGGCGATCGCGGTCTGATCACCGTGCTGGCGGCGGTCGTGGTGGCGTCGGCGATCGCGGACGCGGTGTTGGCGATCGTGCAGCGCTGGTGCTCGTCGCGCATCGGCGAAGGGCTGATCTACGACTTGCGCGTCGCCTTGTTCGGCAAGGTGCAGCGGATGCCGGTCGCCTTCTTCACGCGGACACAGACGGGCGCTTTGACCAGCCGGCTGAACAACGACGTCGTCGGCGCCCAGAACGCGGTCACCAGCACGCTCGGCAGCGTCGTCAGCAACATCGTCGTGCTACTCACCACCCTCGGAGCGATGATCGTGTTGGAGTGGCGGCTGACGTTGCTGGCGCTGATCGTGCTGCCGCTGTTCATCGTCCCCGCCAAGCGCGTCGGCAGGCGGTTCCAGGCCTTGGCCCGCCAGCAGATGAACACCAACGCCGAGATGAACTCGCAGATGGCGGAACGCTTCAACGTCGCCGGCGCGCAGCTGGTCAAGCTGTTCGGACGATCCGACGACGAGACCGAGTTGTTCTCCAAGCGCGCCGCGCGTGTGCGCGACATCGGCATCAAGTCGGCGATGTACGGACGCGTGTTCTTCGTCGCTCTCGGTCTCGTCGGGGCACTCGGTGCGGCGGCGATCTACGGGGTGGGTGCTCATCTCGTGGTCAGCGGCAACATCAAGCCGGGCACGCTCGTCGCCTTGGCAGCGCTGGTCACCCGCGTGTACCAACCGCTGACCGGGCTCACGAACGCCCGCGTCGACTTGATGACGGCGATGGTCAGCTTCGAGCGCGTCTTCGAGGTGCTCGACGCGCCGGAGAGCATCACCGACCGGCCCGGTGCTGTCGACCTCGTCGCTCCAAAGGGTCTGGTCGAGTTCGACAACGTCACGTTCCGCTACCCGAACGCGGCGGACGTCACGGTGCCCTCGCTGGAGGCGCCGAACGCGATGCTCGGCCACGACCCGGATCGCGATGTGCTCGACGAGTTGAACCTCACGCTTCATCCCGGCGAGACCGTCGCCCTCGTCGGCGCCTCCGGCTCGGGCAAGACCACGCTCGCCGGCCTGATCCCGCGGCTGTACGACGTCACGGGCGGCGTGGTTCGCGTCGACGGCTACGACGTGCGCGACCTGACCCAGCAAACGTTGCGCGCCGCGATCGGGGTCGTCAGTCAGGATCCGCACCTCTTCCACGAGACGATCGGCGACAACCTGCGCTACGCCAAGCCCGACGCCACCGACGCCGAGCTCGACGCGGCGTGCCGGGGTGCACAGATCTACGACACGATCATCGGCCTGCCCGACGGTTACGACACGATGGTCGGCGAGCGCGGCTACCGCCTCAGTGGCGGCGAGAAGCAACGCTTGGCCATCGCCCGCCTGCTGCTGAAGAACCCGGTCGTGATGATCCTCGACGAGGCGACGAGTCACCTCGACAACGAGAACGAGGCCAACGTGCAGGCCGCGTTCGACGAGGCGCTGCGGGGGCGCACGGCGTTGGTCATCGCCCACCGCTTGTCGACCATCCGCGATGCCGACCGGATCGTGGTGCTCGACGACGGGCGGATCGTCGAGGAAGGCACCCATGACTCGCTGATGGCCCTCGACGGCCTCTACGCGGCACAGGTCCGGGCCGGCGAAAACAGCCTTCTACCTGGCTGAACTCGGCCGCCCGCGGCGGGGTCCGCGAACCGTGTGACACCCCGTCGTCATGATGGGGGGCATGGAGATCGCACTGATCATCTGCCTCGTCGCCGCCGTCGCCGCGCTCACCTGGTTGCTGGCCCACCGCAATCCGGTCCAGCCCGCCGCGCCGGTCTCGGCCGACGTCATCAGCCAGGCGGCCATGCTCGCCGTCGAGCAGGCAGTGACGATGAGTCGCGAGCAGCTGGGTGCTCACACCCAGGCCAGCGACGCCGCGCTGGCGGGGCGCCAGCAGTTGATCGATCAGCGTCTCGGTGAGGTGCAGACCCGCGTCGAGACCGACATCGATCGGCTCGCCCAACTCGTCCAACAGCTGGGTCAGGCCACGTCCGAGCGATTCGGCCAGGTCGACCGTTCGTTGCAGGTTCATGCCGAGATCACCCAGGTGCTGTCGTCGACAACCAACTCCCTCCGCGAGGCGCTGGCCAGCTCCAACGCCCGCGGTCAATGGGGCGAGCGCATGGCCGAAGACGTGCTGCGCCTGGCCGGCTTCCACGAAGGCGTCAACTACCGCAAGCGCACCGCGGTCGAAGGCGAGGGTCGGGGCATCCCCGACTTCACGTTCTTGCTGCCGAAGGGCCACGTGCTGTTCATGGACGTCAAGTTCCCGATGGCCGCCTACCTGAAGTATCTCGACGCCACCACCGAGGCTGAGCGCGCCGCGCATCGCACCGCGTTCGTTCGCGATGTGCGCGCCCGGGTGCGCGAGCTCGCCCGCCGCGACTACGCCGGCACCGACGATCGGTCGACGGTCGACAACGTGCTGCTCTTCGTGCCGAACGAGACGGTCAGTGCATTCATCCACGAGTGCGACAACGGCTTGATCGAAGAGGCGTTGACGTCGAACGTGGTCATCTGCTCGCCGCTCACCCTCTTTGCGTTCCTCGGGGTCATTCGCCAGGCATTCGACAACTTCGTGATCGAAGAGACCAGCCAAGAGATCCTGCAGCTGCTCGGCAAATTCGGCCAGCAGTGGGGCAAGTACACCGAGTCGGTCGAGAAGGTCAAGCGGCAGTTCGACTCGGTCAGCCGCGCCTTCGACGAGCTGGCCACGACGCGCCGCCGCCAGCTCGAGCGGCCGCTCAACGCCATCGAAGACCTGCGCCGCAAACAGCGGCTGCCCATCGACGGGCAGCTGTTCGGCCTCGACGAGGGTGACGACCTCGACAACGTGCGCGAACTCGGGGCCTGACGCGCCAAACTCTCAGCAATGAGCCAGGTTGCCTTCGACTTCGACCTCGACGACGGTGGGCTGCCCACCTACACCGTCGGCGAGCTGTGCGAGGCGATCAACTCGGCGCTGCGCCGGCGGTTCACCGACGGGGTGTGGGTGCGTGGCGAGATCCAAGGGTGGAGCGAGCGCGGTCCGCACGCGTACTTCCGCCTCGTCGAGGAGACCGAGGACGGCAAGGCCGCGCTCAACGTGCAGTTCTTCGCCAACGTGCGCATGCGCTTGCGCCCGCTGCTCAACAAGCATCGCCTGCGTCTCGGCGACGGCTTGAAGGTGCGCCTGTTCGGCCACCTCGACTACTTCGCCCCGTCCGGTCAGCTCGGGTTGAAGATGAGTGGTCTCGACCCGCGTTTCACGCTCGGCGAGATGGCGCTCGAGCGCGACGAGGTCGTGCGCCAGCTGATCGCCAAGGGCCTGTTCGACGCCAATCGCACCACCAAGGTCGCCGCTGCACCGCTGCGGGTCGGCGTGGTCACCAGCACGGCCAGTGCGGCGTGGGCCGACTTCACCCACGAGCTCGATCGCAGCGGGTTGGCGTTCCGCCTGCGCGTCGTCGACGTCCGCGTGCAGGGCGAGGCCGCGGTCGACATGGTGTGCGCGGCGCTGCGCACGTTGACACGACACCACGATCTCGACGTCGTCGTGCTCATCCGCGGTGGAGGCTCCAAGTCAGACCTGGCGACGTTCGACCACCTCGCCATCGCCACCGCCATCGCCACCTCGCCGCTGCCGGTGTTCACCGGTCTCGGTCACGAGATCGACCGCAGCGTCGCCGACGAAGTCGCCCACAGCTCCTTGAAGACACCTACGGCGTGCGCGGCGGCGCTGGTCGAGCACGTCCACGCCTTCCGGCTGGAAGCTGAGCGTCTCTGGGCGAGCATCGAGCGCCACGCCAACCGCGCCGTGAGCGAGGCGACGACAAGGCTCACCGGTGTCA
>DATBKA010000625.1:0-4192 GCA_036556105.1 Ilumatobacteraceae bacterium
GATCCGCCAGTCGAGCACAAGGCATATGTCCACCGTTCCGGCCGTACCGCCCGCGCCGGCGCAACCGGAGTCGTGGCGACATTGATGACGCCGGACCAGGCGAGTGACGTGCACCGGATGACGAAGGCAGCCGGCATTACGGCAACGATGACCAAGGTGACCGCGACACATCCGCTGCTCGCCTCGCTGTCCAAGGCGACACCACGGTCGGAGACAGCTCCGTTGGCGCAGCCTCGTCCGAGTGGCCGGCCCACGGGTCGCCCGCGTCGCCGCGATCGCAGGCCTGCGGCACGCGTCGCCTGAGCCGGCGGCCAAGCCGTCATCAGGCGCGCTCGCGCAAGTACCTGCGCCCTTGCACCGTCAGTTCCAGCGACGAGTACCAGGGCCCGGGCTTGCGACCTTCGCGCAGACCCCAGACGAGCAGCGACTCCCGCGCCGAGTGCACGATGACTGCTGTTTCGTCCAGGTCCCACCCCAGAGCATTGGCAATGGACTCGTTGTCCGCCGGCTCGCCCTTCGCATCGGCACGTTGAAGCACGGCGAGCATCGCCGACATTCGACTCTCGACGGTGCCGGTTGCGAGCTCTGTTCGATCGCTCATCGTCGTGCTCCTCGCTGCGGCGCAGTTGCGAGGCTCGGGCATGAACGTCAGAACTGAACAGAAGTGAAGGCTGATCCTATCCCCACCGGGGAGACCGACCTCCGACGCGCTGATCCGGCGGGCGCAAGGCCCGCCGGATCAGGCACATCACGGGCTCAGGAGTTCAGCCGGCGTACAGGCCGCCCTGACCTTCGACGTCGATCTCCACGCCGTCAGCGACCTTGTAGGTCTGGCCGGCGGGGTCGTACTCGGCCATCACTCCGAACTCGGCGATGTATGCGTCAGTCAGACCGTCGACGTGACCGATGCCTCCGATGGCGATGGGGCCAGTGAGGTCGAACGACCAGAAGGCGTTCATCAGGTTGGCTCGTGTCAGACCACCATCCATTGCTGCCGCCCGGGTCAGCGCGTCGACGACGTAGAACCCGGCGTTGTACCCGGTGAACACGTTGCCGACCTTCGCGTCGATGCCAGGTCCATAAGTGGCCACGTCCTCCAGGTACTGCTTGACAGCAGGGTCATCTGCGTACGCGGGGTCGGACGGATCCTTCGCTACGACAAGGGTGTACACGTTGGCTGCGGCCTCGCCGGCCGGAACCATGAACTGCTGGATCGACTGACACGTGTAGGAGTTGATGATCGGCCCGGTGAAGCCGCCCTGCCGGGCGAGCGTGATGAGGCTCGTGCAGAACGTCGACGTGGTACCACCGATGATGACGTCGGGCGCGCCGGCGAGCATTTGCGTGACCTCGTTCGACAGGTCGGACGTGGCCTCGTGGGCGACGTCGGCAACGATCTCGTATCCGGCGTCGGGCAACGCCGCGTCGAGCGTGGTCTTGTACGACTTGCCGAAGTCGTTGTTGAAGCTCAGGATGGCGACCTTCTTGGCGTCGGGGAACTTCTGCTTGATGAACTCGACCCACACCTTCGCCTCGACCGTGTACGAGGGGATGCCACCGGTCGTCCACGGGAAGTTCTTCGGGTCGCCCCATGCCGGGAAGCCAGAGCCGACGAGTGCCTGTGGCACGCATGCGTCGGCGTACAGCTGGCGCGTACCGGCCACGTTTGGCGTTCCGATCTGGAACACCGAAGCGAAGATCTTGTCGCCTTCGAGCGCTTCTTGTACCGCCGGTGCCGACTTCGCCGGGTCGTAGGCGTCGTCCTTGGTGATCACCTCGATCTGGTGACCGTCGACTCCGCCCTCTTCCTTGTTGATCTTGTCGAAGTACACCTTCATGCCTTGAGCGATCACGCCGAACCCGGCAAGTGGACCGGTCTGCGGACCGATGAAGCCGATCTTGACGGGTGCACCGTCGGCCAACGCCTGCGTCGTGTCGGCCGGACAGTTGTCCGTGGGCACCTGGAACGCTTCCGCTGCGGGCTCCGTGGCGGGGACCGAGGTCTCGGCTTCGGTCGCCTCAGTGGTGGCAGCGGTGGTCTCCTCGGGTTCGGCCGTTGTGGTGGCCGGCGCCGCCTCGGTGGTCGTTGGGGCCGCAGCACTGGTTGCCGACCCACCGTTGTCGTCGCTGCCACATGCGGCAGCAATCAGGGGCAGGCAGAGTGCGGCTGCGAGTCCGAGCCGAGTTCTGGTGGAGCGTTGTCTCATTGGTTGCTCTCCCTTGCTGTTTGTTGAACGGATGCGGTGACGACCTCAGGTGGGCCGGTGACTCCCTCTGCGCGCTCGCCTTCGACAAGCGGCATCGAGGAGATCTGTCGAGGTGCCGGCAAGCGCGGCACGAAGATGAGAACCTTCGCACGGAGCTGGCGCAGTCCGTAGACGACACCGCCCGGCATGAAGAAGATGATGACGACGAGAATCGCTCCGTACAGCACACCCGCCTGCGGCCCTTCGAGCTTGCCGAACACCGGCCAGTCGACCTCGAACGCCCAGTACGGCAGCCACTCGACGAGCACTCCGCCGATCGCCGGGCCGAGGATCGTGGCGACGCCGCCGATGACGAGGCCGGCGATGAACTCGATCGAACGTTGCAACCCGAACGTGTCCGGCCCGATCGTCGTCGCGGCGAGCGCGAAGCACCCTCCACCGATCGCTGTGACGAATGCGCTGCTGGCGAACGCCAGAACCTTGTACTGCGCGGGATAGACGCCCGACACTGCTGCGCCCGTCTCGTTGTCGCGCATCGCCACCAGGCCGCGACCCACCGAGCTGCGCACGAGGTTCGAGGTCAACACGAACATGATCAACGCGATCACGAAGACCGTGGCGAACACCCAGTCGTTGGTGGTCCACCCATCTGGCGCCCACGACGGTGGGTTCCAATGGAAGCCGCGGGTGGTGGTGACGTCACCGCTGCTGATGACCTTGCCGTTGCTACCGCCCGTGAGGCTGGCGAAGTCGATGCCGAAGAAGTTGTCGGACTTGACGACGGCGGGGAACGCCAGCGCCAGCCCGAGGGTGATCAGCGACAGGTACAGGCCGCGGATGCGCAGCGCCGGTATCCCGATCACGGCGCCCACAAGGAAGCCCAGCGCGCCGGCGACCGGCAACGTGGCGAGAAACGGCCAGCCGTGATCGGCGATCAAGATCATCGTCGTATAGGCGCCGATGCCGAAGAACGCGGAATGACCGATCGAGATCTGCCCCGAGTATCCGGTCACGATGTTCAAACCGAGGATCCCGACGGACAGCGTCACGGCGACAGCCCATCGAATGGCGCTGAAGTTCTCGACCACGCTGACGACGAAGAGGAAGAAGGCGATCACGGCGATCAGGCCGACGAGCTGAAAGGCGCGGTGCGCCGGCGAGCGCCGCTCGATGATGACCGGTAGCGCTCTCATACCCGCTCGACTCGTTTCGATCCGAACAGACCTTGCGGCCGGAAGTAGAGGACGATGAGGATCACCAACAGCACCATCACGAGCGAGAGCTCGCTGCCGACGAACGTGAACAGGGCGGGCGTGAAGGTCTCGACGACCCCGACCAGCAGGCCGCCGACGACGGCCCCCTTGACCGAATCGAACCCGCCGACGCACGCCGCAGCGAAGCCGAACAACAACACTGCGGCCATGAAGTTGAAGTCGAGCACGTTGCGGTACTGGGCGATGATCGCTCCGGCGATGGCGCCGATTCCCGCGGCCAGCGCCCATCCGAGCATGAGCATGCGTTTCACCGGGATGCCAACGATCAGTGACGACTCGGCGTTGGCGGCGACGGCTCGATAGGCCAGGCCGAGCTTCGTCCGTCGCAGCAGCACGTTGAGCAGCACGACGAGCACCAACACGGTTGCCCAGACCCCGATCGCCTTGTAGGTGATGAAGAAGTTCGGCAGCCGGTTGGTGATGATGTCGACCTTGTCGTCGAGGCGCCCGGGGAACGGCGCCGGGATCGGCGTCTTCGGTTGAGTGCCCCAGATGGTCGCAGCCCCACCGTTGAGGATGAAGAACAGGCCGAGGGTGAGGATCACGGGAGCGAGCACGCTGCGGCTCTCGAGCGGCTGGATCAGGACCCGCTCGACGGCCGCGCCGACGATCATCGATCCAATCACGACGACGACGATCGCCAGCCAGACGTTGAGCCCCTGTTCGATTGCCAACACGTAGACGACGAACGTCGAGAACATCGCCATCTCG
>DATBKA010000626.1:0-4730 GCA_036556105.1 Ilumatobacteraceae bacterium
CGAGCGCCGAAGCTGGGCGCCGCTTCCCGAGCGACTTCCTGTGGGGCACGGCGACGTCGTCCTATCAAGTCGAGGGGGCGGTCGCGACCGACGGCCGCGGCGAGAGCATCTGGGACCGTTTCTGTTCGGTCTCCGGCAACATCGCCGACGGCAGCGACGGTTCGATCGCCTGCGATCACTACCACCGCTTCGGCGACGACGTGGAGACGATGCAGCGTCTCAACATGAACGCCTACCGCTTCTCGATTGCCTGGCCGAGAGTCCTCCCGACCGGCCGTGGAGCGGTCAACGAGCGCGGTCTCGACTTCTATGACCGCCTCGTCGACACGCTGCTCGCCCACGGGATTCGCCCGCTTCCGACGCTGTACCACTGGGACCTCCCGCAGGCCTTGGAAGACGAGGGCGGCTGGCCGGTGCGCGCCACCGCCGAGGCGTTCGCCGACTACGCCGGGGTGGTCGCGGCGCGTCTCGGTGATCGCGTGTCCGACTGGATGACGCTCAACGAACCGTTCGTCGTCGCCAACCACGGATATCTCACCGGCGAGCACGCACCGGGCCGTAGCTCGCTGGCCGACTCGCTGGCGGCCAGCCACCACGTGCTCCTGGCCCACGGCCTGGGCATGGAGCGGATCCGCGCCACCGTCGCCGGGGCGCGGGTCGGCATCGTGATCAACTTCACCCCCGTCACACCGATCGGATCATCGCCTGCGGCGCGAGATCGTCAGCAGCTCATCGACGAAGTGGAGAACTACTGGTACAGCGACCCGATCGGCGGGCACGGCTATCCGCAGTACACCGTCGAGCGGCTGGCCTGGGACCAGGAAGAGGTCCTCTCCGGTGACCTCGAGGTGATCGCCCGGCCGATCGACGCGTTGGGCGTCAACTTCTACACACGCAAGATGGTCGGGGCTCTCGAGGGAGAGCGAACGATCCGAGGCGAGCAGACGGCAATGGGCTGGGAGATCCACCCGCCGGCGCTGGGCGACCTGTTGCGCATGCTGCACGGGCGGTACCGCTTTCCTCGATACCTCATCACCGAGAACGGTGCGGCGATGCCCGACCACGATCGCGTCGACGGGCGGGTGATCGACAACGACCGCATCGAGTACCTCGCCGCGCACCTCGCCCAGGTCCATCAAGCGATGGAGGACGGCGTGCCCGTCGCCGGCTACTTCGCCTGGTCGCTGCTCGACAACTTCGAATGGGCTCACGGCTACGGACCGAAGTTCGGGATCGTCGCTGTCGACATGGCCACCCAGCGACGCACTCCGAAGCAGAGCGCCCTCTGGTACGCGGACGTCGCCAAGGCCGGAGAGATCATCCCTCGCCGAGACTGACCATCCCGGCGACAGCGGACCGCTTGCCGGGAAGCCCGCCGATGCCGCGGTGCATGTGCCGCAACTGCCGCCGTTGTTCGAAGCCGCAGCGGGCCAACGTCGTCAGGTGTTCGCTGTCCGGTGGCACATTGATCCGCGGCGGCGTGCTGTAGGGCAGTTCGACCGCCGTGGCGATGAGGGCGGTGAGTGTCTGCGTGTCGTCGGCCAGAACCGGGGCCAGCGTCGACTCCTGGGCCACCAGGTAGCCGGAGATCGCGCCTGCAGAGCGGACCAGGAACGTGCGATCCGGATGCTGATCCACGAGCTTGGCAATCAGCGCGGCCCGCTCGCCGCCGAACCGTGCCGCGTCGAAGGCGACCAACTCGTCGATGTCGGCCGCGGCGATCGTGGCGCATCGAGCGCCGCCCGGGAAGCCGACGCTGACGTGGTCCCCGAGAGTCATGACGGTCGTCAGCCCGTGATCGGTGAAACCGAGGCGCGCGTACACCGGCGCTCCCGCTGCTGATGCGTCGAGAACCGACGCACAGTCGTGCGCCGCCAGCACTGCACTGAGGTGTTCGGTGATCGCCGTCGCTAGGCCGCGTCGTTCGAAGGCCGGCTCGGTGGCGATCAGACCGACCCAGCCGAAGCGGCCGGTCGGGTAGGCGACGCAGCAACCCGTGGCCACCACGCGCCCGTCGGCCTCGATGACAGCGAGCCCATCGGCCTGGGCGGCTACGAATCGGTCGATGCTCGACCGGAACGACGACACGCCGTAGGCGCGTTGCATCACCCCATCCATCGCCTCGAGGGTCGCCGGCTCGGCAACGGGATCAACTCGACGAGTCGTCCACGGCGCCATCACCGGCGACCCCGAGGATCACTTGACGTCGACGGAAGCGCCGGCTTCGACGAGCTTGGCCTTGGCGGCCTCGGCAGCGTCCTTGGTCGCCTTCTCGAGCACGGCCTTGGGAGCGCCGTCGACGAGGTCCTTGGCCTCCTTGAGGCCCAGGCTGGTGAGCTCGCGCACGACTTTGATGACCTGGATCTTCTGGGCGCCGGCTTCGGTGAGGATGACGTCGAATTCGTCCTTCTCCTCTTCGGCCGGTGCGGCTGCGGCAGCGCCGGCCCCGCCGGCGGCAGCGACTGCGACCGGAGCGGCGGCGGTGACGCCGAACTTCTCTTCGAACGCGTCGAGCAGTTCCTTCAGCTCGAGCACGGTCATTCCGGAAATTGCGTCGAGCACATCATCTTTGGTGAGTGCCATGGTGGTTGTTCTCCTTGAAACTGGTGGGTCAGAAATGGTGGTGGGAAGGGCGGGACCGGCTGCTCAGGCAGCGGCCTCGCGTTGATCGATCAGTGCCTTGAGCCCGTAGGCGAAGTTGCGTGGCAGCGCCTGCAACAGTCCGGCGGTCTTGACCAGCGGAGCCTGGAACGCTCCGGCCAGCATCGACAGCAGGACTTCACGGCTGGGAAGGTCGGCAAGCGCCTCGATGTCGGACGCGGTCATCGACCTGCCGTCCATCGCCCCGCCTTTGATGATCAAGAACGGGTTCGTGCGGGCGGCGTCTTTGAGCGCCTTGGCGACGCCGGCCGTGTCGCCGCTGACGAACGTGATCGCGGTCGGGCCGACGAGCAGCTCGGCAAGGCTGCCGAGGCCTGCCTTCTCGGCGCCGAAACGAGCCAAGGTGTTCTTGTACACCTTGTACTCACCGCCGCTGTTGCGCAGTTGCCGGCGCAGCGTGGCCAGTTGCCCGACGCTCATGCCGCGGTATTCGGTGACGATGGCCGCTTGCGCGGCGCTCAGCCTGGCGCTGACCTCATCGACGACCGCCACCTTCTCGGGGCGCGGGTTGTCAGTTGTCATGTGTGCACCTCCTTTCGCTTCTACTCGGTGCTCGCATTCAGCGAACACGCGAGGAGCGAATGGCCCAGGCCACACGATCTGATCACGGGTTCACCTCGGCTGGTGGGAGCGATCCCATTGTTCGTACCGGTCGTTCGATCGGTGCGAGCCAGCGGTCTTCGGCGAGCGATCTGGTTTGGTTGTGCCGCAAGGCTACCGGCCCGGCGAGGTCATCGCCACGGCCGTGCCGAGGCTACTGGGCGACTTCGGGACGGAGCCGGTTGGTGTCGACCTTGATCCCCGGGCCCATCGTCGACGAGATCGAAATCTTCTTCAGGTAGCGACCTTTGGCCGCGGCGGGCTTGGCGCGTTGCAGCTCGTCGAGGACGGCACGGAAGTTGGCCTCCAGCTTGGCCGGTTCGAAGCTGGCCTTGCCGATCGTGACGTGCACGTTGCCGTAGCGATCCGTTCGGTACTCGACCTTGCCGCCTTTGAACTCGGCGACGGCGCGAGCGACGTCTTGGGTGACGGTGCCCGTCTTCGGGTTGGGCATCAACCCACGGGGACCGAGGACGCGACCGAGACGGCCGACGAGCGGCATCATGTCGGGGGTGGCGATGGCCAGGTCGAAGTCCATGTTGCCCTTCTGGATGGCCTCGGCCAGGTCGTCGGCACCGACGATGTCGGCTCCGGCGTCGCGGGCTTCCTGAGCCGCTTCACCGGCGGCGAACACGGCAACGCGGATCGTCTTGCCGGTGCCTTCCGGCAGCGCAACCGTGCCACGGACCATCTGGTCGGCCTTTCGCGGATCGACGCCGAGGCGAACCGCCATGTCGATCCCTTCGTCGAAGCCGGCCTTGGCCGTGGTCTTGGCCAGCGTGACCGCTTCGGTCGGCGTGAACAGCTGGTCGCGGTCGAACGCCTTCAGCGAGTCTTCGAACTTCTTGCCTGACATTGTCTGTCTCCCTCGGGTGGTAGCGCCGCCGGGCGAGGTCGTCCCGGACGAGCGGTGTTGGTGTTATGAAACCTTGAGGCCCATCGAGCGGGCGGTGCCGCGGATCTG
Organism: Ilumatobacteraceae bacterium; assembly: GCA_036556105.1. Classification (GTDB taxonomy): domain Bacteria; phylum Actinomycetota; class Acidimicrobiia; order Acidimicrobiales; family Ilumatobacteraceae; genus JAENVT01. Next base: position 4,226 of record DATBKA010000626.1, read on the forward strand.
CTGCTTCGCCGCTTCGAGGTCGTAGGCGTTGAGGTCGGGCATCTTGATCTTGGCGACCTCTTCGATGTCGGCCTCGGTGACGGTGCCGACGACCGACTTGCCCGGCTCGGACGAGCCCTTCTCCAACCCGGCACGCTGGCGCAGCAGCACCGGGGCCGGTGGAGTCTTCAACACGAACGTGAAGCTGCGATCCTCGAAGATGGTGATCTCGACAGGAACGATCGTGCCGACCTGCGACTCGGTGGCCGCGTTGTACTGCTTGACGAAGTCCATGATGCCCACACCGTGAGGGCCGAGCGCCGTGCCCACGGGCGGAGCCGGGGTGGCCTTGCCCGCAGGGATCTGGATCTTGACGATCGCACTGACCTTCTTCTTTGCCATGACTGACTTCCTGCTTGGGTGGTGATTCGAAACGGTGCGGTGGTCTAGAGCTTGGAGACCTGGCTGAAGTCCATCTCCACCAGCGTCTCTCGACCGAAGATGTTGACCAGCACCTTGAGCTTCA
>DATBKA010000627.1:0-1775 GCA_036556105.1 Ilumatobacteraceae bacterium
CGCTCGTCGCACCGCACGCGTTCAGCGACGATGGCGGCGTGTGGGTGATCGAGCGGATCGGCGACGCTCCGCCGCCCGTGGCGACCGTCGCCCCGAAGCGCCGCTGGCGCAAACGATCGACGAGCGCGATCTCGCGCTGACGTCGCGGCTCAGCCGGCGAGGCCGACGGCGTCGGCGACGATCTCGTGGACGAGGTCGCCGGTGAGCTCGTCGTGCTCGCACAGGGCGTCGGCGACGGCGAGGAGCGCCCCGCGATGCTCGAGCAACATGCACGCCGACTTGTCCGCCGCCTTGTGCAGGACCTCGTCGGCCTGCTCGCGACAGCGGGCGTCGCCGAGGACCTTGGCCGTCAGGTTGCCGGCCAACTGCATGTCGGCCGCCTCGAGGCTCAGCAGGCTGTCGCCGGCGCCGACCAGTCCGATCAGTTGCGCGGCGATGTTGGTGGCTGCAGCGAGGTCGGAGGCGATGCCGGTCGAGGCCTCGCCGTACTCCTGGATCTCCGCGGCGCGACCGGCGAGAGCGATGACGATCAGATCGTTGAGCTCCGACGGCGTACGCAGGTGACGCTCTTCGCCGTCGTCGTGGGCCACGAGGCCGAGCGAGCTCGACCTGCGCAGGATGGAAGCGACGCGCACGTCGCGGCCGACGAGCACGGCGGCCACGGCGTGCCCCGCTTCGTGCACAGCGATGCGCCGACGCTCTTCGGATTGGTAACCGACGTCTTGGGCCAGGCCAACCTCGGTGATCATCTGCGCCTCGACGAGGTCTTCGACGTCGAACGCCTTTCGACCCTTGCGCAAGGCGATGACCAACGCCTCGTCGAGCAGACGCTCGATGCGCACTGGGCTGTAGCCGGCGGTGCGGTCGGCGATGCCGATGGCGCTGACCGATGGATCGTGCGACTTCTTCGACATGTAGTAAGCGGCGATGGCAATGCGGTCGTTGCGCGGCGGCAAGTCGAAGTGGATGGTGCGGTCGAACCGGCCGGGGCGAAGCAGCGCCGGATCAAGACCGTCGGCGCGGTTCGTCGCAGCAAACACGAGCACGTTGGCCGGCTTCGTCCGCGGCCGCGGCAACGCTCGTGCCGCCGGCAGCAGTAGGTTGACGCGGTCGATCAGCTTGCTCCTGAACTTGTCGAGCCCAGTCGGTAGATCGAAGCTCTGCATCTGCACCAAGAGCTCGTTGACGATCCCTGCGGCGCCCTCGCGCATGCCGCCGACACCCATGCCGGAACGGGCCATGCCGATGGCGTCGAACTCCTCGATGAAACCGATGGCGCCGCCTTCGGCGCGGGCCGCCTTGCGCAACGCCTTGAAGAACTGGCGGATCTTGCGGTTGGTCATGCCGTAGAAGTGCGACTGGAACTCGCTGGCCGAGACGAAGAGGAACGGCACCTCAGCCTCGGCGGCGATGGCCTTGGCGAGGTAGGTCTTGCCCGTGCCGGGAGCGCCCTCGAACAACACGCCACGCCGTGGTGTACCACCCATCTCCTCGGCGAACGTCTCGTAGTTGAGGAACAGGTTCAAGGTATCGATGGCCTCGCGACGGGTGGCCTCGGCACCGACGACGTCGGCCAAGCGCACCGGGGAGTCGGAGGGCCGCAACATCGTGTGCGGCGACTTGCCCGACGACATCAGCGGGACCATCATCATCGCCGTGATGACCACGAGCATCACGCACAGGATCGCCAGCTCGGGACTGTTGCGGATGAAGGGGGGAACACCCAAGCGGACAGGATTGCCGCTGAGCTGTCGATACCAGAACCAGCCGAGCGG
>DATBKA010000628.1:0-3554 GCA_036556105.1 Ilumatobacteraceae bacterium
CTGGCATTGGCCGGTGAGCCGCGTTTCTTGGGGATCTTGCACGAGTGCGTCGACGCGGCCCGCACCGACATCGAGCTGCTCGCACCGTGGTTGGCTGCGTGGCTCGCCGACCCGTCAGCCGGCCTCGATCTCGACGCCGCTGCGGCCACGATCGAAGCCGTCGAATCGCTCGCTGCTGTCGATGTCGAAGTGCTCACGCCGGAGCGGCTGACGCGCCGCACGCCGAGCACCAAGGGAACGGCGCGACCGAAGGACGACGCCGGGTCCGGCCGGTTCAGCGCGGCAGCGATCGTCGAGTGGGATGCAGTCATCGACGACACCCCTGTCGACGAAGCGGTGCTCGAGCGCGCCGCCGTGTCGGGTGCGGGCCTGATCAACATCAACGGCCGCTGGGTACGACTCGACCGCGCCGAGGCCCGGCAGGCACTGGCCAACCTCGCCGAGCATCGTCGCGAGCACTCCGAGCTCGGGGCACTCGAGTTGCTGCGCCTCGCCGCCGAGCTCGCCGCCAGCGCGCCGACCGAAACCACCGAGGGTCGACCCGCGGCGCCGTCGCAACCGGCCGACTCCGTCACCGCATCGAGCTGGCTCGGCCAGCTGATCGGCGGCCTGCCCGACGCGACACTGCCCGAGGGGCTCGAGCCGGTGGGCTTCAACGCCACCCTGCGGCCGTACCAGCGCCGGGGGCTGGCGTGGCTGCAGTTCCTGCACGGGATCGGCCTCGGCGGCTGCCTCGCCGACGACATGGGCCTCGGCAAGACACCGACCACGCTTGCTCATCTCACGTCGCTGCCGGGCCCGCACTTGGTGATCTGCCCGTTGTCGGTGGTGCGCAACTGGGAAGCAGAAGCGGCACGGTTCACCCCGTTCCTGCGGGTCGCCGTCCACCACGGTACGGGCCGCAGCGACGCGGCCACGTTTGCCAACGTCGTCGCCGAGCACGACATCGTCATCAGCACGTACCACGTCGCAGCCCGCGACATCGACGTGCTGCGTACCGTGCAGTGGGCAACGGTCGTGCTCGACGAAGCGCAAGCTGTCAAGAACCCCGAGACACGCGCCGCCAAGGCGTTGCGCAGCCTGCCGGCACGCCAGCACATCGCCCTCACCGGCACGCCGGTGGAGAACCGGCTCAGCGAGCTCTGGTCGATCATGTCGATCGTCACGCCGGGCTTGCTCGGCAACCTCACCCAGTTCCGGCATCGCTTCGCCACCCCGATCGAACGAAACCGCGACTCGGTGGCGGCGGCCGCGTTGCGTCAGCTCACTGCGCCGTTCCTGTTGCGGCGCACGAAGGCCGACAAGTCGCTCGTTCCCGACTTGCCTGACAAGGTCGAACAGCTGGCCTGGGCGTCGCTCACCCGCGAGCAGGCCAGCATGTACCAAGGCGTCGTCGACCAGTTGCTCGCCGACGCGCAGCGCGAGACCGGCATGCGCCGCCGCGGGCTGGTCCTCGCTGCCTTGACGCGCCTCAAGCAGATCTGCAACCACCCGGCGCATGCGCTCGGCGACGGGTCACGGCTCGCCGGCCGCTCCGGCAAGCTGCTGCGCTTCGACGAGTTGATCGCCGACCTGCTCGATGCCGACGAGCAAGCACTCGTGTTCACCCAGTTCCGCGAGATGGGCCTGCTGCTGCAACGACATCTGCACGAGCGCTTCGCCTTGCCGACACCGTTCCTGCACGGCGGTGTGCCGAAGAACAGCCGCGACCGGATGGTCCAGGCCTTTCAGTCGGGGTCAGAGTCGCCGCTGCTGAGCGTGTCGTTGAAAGCCGGCGGCACGGGGCTCAACCTCACCGCCGCGACACGAGTCGTGCACTACGACCGGTGGTGGAACCCCGCCGTCGAGGACCAGGCCACCGACCGGGCGTGGCGCATCGGCCAGCATCGTTCCGTGTTCGTGCACAAGCTGGTGTGCCAGGGCACCGTCGAAGAACGTGTCGATGCGATGATCAACGACAAGCGCGCCCTCGCCGACGCGGTGGTCGGCACCACCGGCGAGGCGTGGCTGAGCGAGCTCAGCACCGACGAGTTGCGCGACCTCATCGCCCTCGATCACCACGCGGTCCGCGGCACATGACGACGATCATCGTGCCCACGCTGCGCGCTCGCGGCGAGCCGACGCCGGCCGGACGGCTGGCTTCGTCGTTGCTGTCGGTCACCGTTGCCGGGCTCGCCGATCCGCAGCGATTCCGGCGCGGCAAGGCGTATCTGCTCGATCACGCCGTCACCCGCCTCGAGATCTCGGAAGGCGTTCTGCTCGGCACGGTCATCGGCGGTCGACCCGACCCGTATCACGTCACCGTGACGGTGGAAACCGTGCCACGGCCGCACGACCTCGGGTCGGTCCCCGAGCGCAGCCACATCGCCCGTCTCATCCCGCGTGGTGAGGAGTTGTTGTGCAGCTGCTCGTGTCCCGATTGGGACGACCCGTGCAAGCACGGCGTGGCCACGTTGCTCGCCTTCGCCGCCGAGCTGGGCACACGCCCCGAGCTGCTCGCCGCGTGGCGTTGCGACGCCGGCCAGGAGGCCACCCCGGCGCGCACCAAGGTCGGCTCGCGGGGCCGTACCGATCGGCATCTGCGCCTCGTTCCGCCGACTCCACCGGCATCACCGTTCGACACGCCGGAGTGGCACGAGTTCGTCGGCGACGGGAAGGAGATCCCGGATTGCTCGGTCGGCGATCAACCGCTGCCGCTGCCGCCGATGACCCTCGAGAACACCGACGTCGCCGCCGTGATCCGCTCCGCATGGAACACGCTGGCCCGGTACGCGGCGAACGAACAGCTGTCGTAACGCGCTGCGCCGGCCGATCCGACCGTTGCGGTCCTGGGTCGGGCGATCGAGGTCACGACTTCAGTCGGTGGCGGTGAGGGCGCGGTCGGCGTGGAGGATGGCCGAGGTGGCCAGCACGGCCCACACCGCGTTCCACAGCGTCGCCACGGTGAGCACCTGATTGCCGGTGTCGAGGGCACTGAGCTTCGTGTCCACGTTGGTGGCCAGCCGCCATGAGCTCATGGTGGCGTAGACCACCATCAAGGTCACGAAGAAGTACACGTAGGCGGCGACCAGCCAGCGCACCAGACGATGGTCGGAGTAGTCCACCGCCTGAACCGCACGACGAAGCTGACCGATGCCGGGACGGAGGCCGAACAGAGGGACGAACCAGGCGAACGTCGCCACGCCCACGCGCATGCCGGGCACACCACGGCTGACTGCGTTCTGGACGACGCGGCGCGACCACCATGCCCTGGCCGCGACATCGATCAATGCCGCCAGCCAGCTCAGTCGGTTGATCGTCGACAGGCGTGACTGCAGGTCGAGTGGCACCGAGACGTCAACACTTCCGGCGATGGCGTCACGCCACGCCCTCGTCCTCTGGAACGACGTCATCGTCAGCGCGGCCGAGGTGGCAACCACGAACCAGGTCGCCATGAGGGACAAGTACGCGAACGGTCGCGTCGTCCGCAGCGGTGCCCCAGCACCAATCACGGTGTAGATGCGCGGGCCCTGCGGCGGGATGGCGCTCGCATCGGTGTGCACACGTCAACATCG
>DATBKA010000629.1:0-1994 GCA_036556105.1 Ilumatobacteraceae bacterium
CGACCAGCTCAGCTGACGGTCGCCGATCCCGGTCGCATGGTGCGCAGCCTGCGCATCTCGCCGTTGCTCGACGGCTATCGCGGCATCGAGAAGATCGATCACGCCCCGCTCGAATCGCTGTTGATCCGGCTCGGTCAACTCGTCGATGCTGTGCCCGAGATCGTCGAGGTCGACCTCAACCCGATCATCGCCACTCCCAGCGGTCTGCACGTGGTCGACCTTCGCGTCCGCGCCGTCCCCTACCTGCCCCACCCCGAACTGTCCGTACGGAGATTGCGATGAGTGACTCGATCCTGTCCGCCCACGAGACGATCATCGTCGGCGTCGACACCTCGGAAGAATCGATCGTCGCCTTGCGCTGGGCAGCACGACTGGCCTCGCACACCGGCGCCAAGCTGCTGGCCGTTCATGCCGAAGGCCTGCTCGAGGAAGGTGCCTTCGTGCCCCGTGTCGATGTCGCCGATGTCGTCTCGACCACACTCGCCGGCGAGCCGTTGTTGGCCTCGACGTCGTCGTTGGTGGAGCCGGGCCACCCCGCCGACACCCTGTTGCGAGTCGCTCAACGCACGAAGGCCCGGCACATCGTCGTCGGCCACCGTGGCGTCGGAGCCACGCAGTCCGACATCGGTTCGACGGCGCTGGCATTGGTCAATCGCTCGACCATCCCGGTCACGGTCGTCCGCGCCCCGCTGTGAGTGTCGTCGTCTCCGGCGTTTGACGACTTCCTGCCCCGATACGGGCCTGAAGTTCACAAACGCCGCAGGTGATGGGCGTTCAGTCGATCAAGCCGTGGGCGCTGCGCTCGATCAGGCGAGCGCGCAGGAACTTGAGCAGCTTGATGTGCTTCTTCGTGTCGGCCATGACCAACTCGACGAGGATTCCCCACAGGGTCGAGTTGCGCACCGATCGCAGTTCGTGACGAAGCTTTTTCGTCTCGGACAGGTCGTTCTCCTCGAACTCCAACAGCCGCTCGACCATCACGATCGTTTCCGGGTCGACCGGTTGATAGTCGACGTGGGGGATGCCGTCTTCGGCCTCGCGCAGTTCCGCCAGGGCCTTGATCGTCTCGATCCACTCCGAGAACAGACGATGGTGCCGCGCCTCGTCGTCGCCGATCAGCCGAGCGATGAACGAGACATACGGATGGTCGTCTCGCTCGAGCACGTCATACAGCTCGATCATCTCCGTCTCGGAGTTGACGTGATCCGCCAAGTGCTCGATCAGCACGCGGTCGTACTCGCTCAGATCATGTGGGATTCGGCTGGTGGTCATGGACGAAGTGTCCGCGATGACACGGGACCCTGGACAGGGGACTTGGATACGCGGTGCCGGGCACTTCGGCCCTACTCAGGATGCCCGCCGGAAGCGGAGTGCGCCAACAGACTCATGACCCAAGCACCGTCGTGCCGCCACACTGCTCCTCCCTTTTGGCCCTGTCGCTGCGGACGCAAATGCGACAGGATTTCGACATGAGCGAGTTGCGAACCTCCAGCCGGCAGGACTACGCGGCCAGGGCCCTTGCCTGCCTAGATCTCACCAGCCTCAACCTCGACGACACTCCGGAACGGATCGATGCCTTGTGCGACCGCGCCCTCGTGCCGGCACCCGGCATCGACATCCACCCGGCCGCCGTCTGCATCTACCCGCGGTTCGTGGCCCAAGCCCGCGCCCGCGTCAAGGACACAGCGATCGCTGTCGCCGCAGTCGCCAACTTCCCACTCGGCACCGCATCACCTGCCGATGTGCTGGCCGAAGTCGAGCAGTCGCTGGCCGATGGCGCCGACGAGATCGACGTGGTGTTCCCCTTCCGCGCCTACCTGGCCGGTGACCATGCGTCGGGCGCAGACCTCGTGCGCCGTGTGGCCGAGGCGTGCCATGGAGCGCCCGCGGCGACACTGAAGGTCATCCTCGAGACCGGCGTGCTCGACGACCCGAACATCATCAAAGCAGTCGGACACGTTGTCGTCGAGAACGGCGCCGACTTCGTGAAGACC
>DATBKA010000630.1:0-2473 GCA_036556105.1 Ilumatobacteraceae bacterium
GGGAGATCTCGAGCAGGTCGGCGACCAACCCTTGGAAGCGAGCCACATCGGCGACCAGGAGGTCGAGCGCGGCCTGGGCGCGTTCGGGCATGTCGTCGCGGCGGGCTTGCAGCACCTCGACGCTGGCCGCCAGGGTCATCAGCGGGGAGCGCAGCTCATGGCTGACGTCGCTGGCGAACCGGGCATCGCGCTCGACTCGGTTCTGCAACGCCTCGGCCATGTCGTTGAACGCCGTCGAGAGCAGCTGCAGATCCGGGTCGTCGGTGTCCTCGAGCCGCGTGTCGAGCCGTCCTCCGGCGATCGCCTTGGCCGCCTGGGCAGCGTCGCCGAGCGGGCGAATGGCTCGCTTGGCGGCGAGCATCCCGGCGACGGCGCCGGCGAGCGTGGTGATGACGCCGCCGAACAGCAGGCTGAGGCCGACGTTGCGCAGCGTCGTGTTGGCGTCGGCGAGGTCGGCGAACTCGAAGTACGCAGCGTCGGCGGACTCCAGTGGGATGCCGATGACGAGGGTCGGCACGTTGTCGAAGCGGGTGATCATCTTGGCGGGGACGCGGTCATCCATCACGCGCACTTGGATCTCCGTCGGGATGGCGTCACTGTTGAACTTCGCCGACGGCGATGCCCAGGCACCATCGATGTTGATCGCCGCCTGGGACACGCCGATCTGCTGCAGCCGGGCGATGATCGCGTTCGCGCTGGTGGTTCCCGTGCTGATCTCACGCTGGGCGACCGCGGCGTGCACGTACGCCTGCTCGGTGCTGGTGCGCTCGCGCTGGTTGAGCAGGCTGGCCCGGGTGAACGAGTAGGCGACGGCGGCCAGGACCGTGGACAGCAACAGCGCGCCGATGATGAACATCGACATGATCCGAGTGCGCAGGCCCAGACGTGCCGGGCGCCAGCCGGCGAGACGACCGATGACCGATCGCACCACACCGCGCCGCGGCTCGGTGGCGACGGCGTCGGTCGTGATCGTCACGATTGCAGGCGATATCCGAGCCCGCGCACCGTCACCACGTGTCGTGGGTTCGCCGCGTCGGCCTCGACCTTGGTACGCAGGCGGCGCACGTGAACATCGACGAGGCGTCCGTCACCGAAGTAGTCGTAACCCCACACCTTGTCGAGCAGGCTCTCGCGACTGAACACCCGGCCCGGGTTCTGGGCGAGCTCGCACAGCAGTCTGAACTCCGTCTTGGTCAGGTGCAGCTCGACGCCGCCGCGCGTCACCTTGCCTTCGTCGGGGATGATCTCCAAGTCGCCGAACACCAGGCGGGCATGCGAGGGGCTGATCGGACGGACGCGCCGCAGCAGAGCGCGGATGCGCGCCGACAGTTCCTTCGGCGCGAACGGCTTGGTCAGATAGTCGTCCGCCCCGGCTTCGAGCCCGGCGACGACGTCGTGGGTGTCGTTGCGTGCCGTGACCATCACGATCGGGACGTCGCTGTTGCGACGCAACGTGCGGCACAGCTCGAACCCGTCGATCCCCGGCAGCATGATGTCGATCAGCACCACGTCGGGAAGGGCACGGTGGAACAGCCCGATCGCTTCCTCGCCGCTGCCCGCCTCGTCGACGGTCCAGCCCTCATCCTCCAGAGCCAGTTTGACCGCCGTTCGGATGCGCTCGTCGTCTTCGACGGAAAGGATGCGAGTACCCACGGCTCACATGATGCCAGGGTTCCGGCCAGGTTCGGTGACCGCCAACAGCTCGATCATCGGATCAAAGAGCATCGGGTTGGCGGCCAGGACCTCGCTGCCGCCGTCGGAACCCGCTGTCGAGGCGTCGAGTGGGCCACCGTCGAAGCGGCCGGTGCGGCATCCGGCTTCGCGAGCGATCAGTTCGCCGGCCGCCCAGTCCCACGGCGCCAGCCACTGCTCGAAGTAGAGGTCGACGCGCCCGCAGGCCAGGTAGCAGAGGTCGGTGGATGCCGCGCCGAGGCGGCGGATGTCGCGGATCTTGGGGATCATCGCCGCGAACCGCGCCCCCTGGGATCGGCGCCGCTCGACCTGGTACGAGAAGCCGGTGGCGACGAGCGCCTGATCGAGTGTGGCGGTCGTGCTGCACCGGATGGGTGATCCGTCGAGGAACGCGCCGCGGCCGGCGACGGCGGTGAACAGCTCTCCGCTCGCCGGCACGTAGACGACCCCGATCAGCGGGCTCGAGTCGGCCAGGGCGGCGATCGACACGGCGTATCCGGGAAGGTCGTAGAGGAAGTTGGTGGTGCCGTCGATCGGGTCGATCAGCCACTCGATCCCAGATGTTCCCGTTGCGGTCGCTCCTTCTTCTCCCATCAGCGCATCGTGCGGCCGGGCCCGGGTGATGCCTTCGACGATCAGCCGCTCCGAAGCACGGTCGAACTCGGTGACCACGTCCGTGGCCGACGACTTCGTCGACGCCCTCTGCACCCCTGCCCTGCGGCCCTCGCTGACCAGCTTCCCGGCGGTGACGGCAAGGTCGGACGCACGTTGGAGGAGATCA